>CANJZR010000212.1 GCA_947479075.1 Planctomycetaceae bacterium | reverse complement strand
TCCACCCCGCAGGCGGTTTCGGCCAGCTGGCATATTGCTTCTGAAGAGCCGTTAAGGCTCGCTCTTCCCAGGTCATACGGGCCGAAGCCTCGATGATCCCAACCAGCCGCTGCTCGTAGCAGTAGGGCAGCTGAGCCTGTGCCTCGACCGCCCGCGTGTGATCGGACGGAATCGACTCCAGCGCATCCACAGCTGCAGCCCACTCCAGATGTTGAATCGCGTCCACTGCCAGAGACCACTGGGCCTCATGAATCGTCGGCGAGTCGGGGAACTTCGCCACATGGTCTTTCAGTTTCGAGAGGTACTCTGCTCGCCGTGCCTCTGTGGGATGATCAGCATTCAGTCGTCCCAGTGTCCATGCCATGAGCATGTCAGCCTCGACAACTCGGTGGTCCTGCGGAAAACGAGTTTGGAAGTCCCGCAGAATCAGCGACGCCTGATCCAGATGCCCCGCTTCGATCGCCAGGGAGGCCTGCATGTAAGTGAACTCCGCAGCCTGCTCCAACTTTCCCTCGGAGGTCGCCTGCCGAACCGCACGCGAGTAGGCATCAGAGGCCGCCGACCAGTCTCGACGCTGCGTCGCCAGCCGACCTTCCCGCACAATCGCTGCCAGCTGATCGCCGTATTGTCGCGACTCGCCCGAGCGTGCGAGCAGTGCGTCCACGTAGGTTCGCCAGGGGCCAAACGTCAACTGTTGCTGGGCGGTGGCTTGCTTCCAGAGATCCTCGTCGATCAGCGCATCTCCTTTCCCTTGTGTGGCTGGAATTGAAGCCAGCAGGCATTCAATCAGGATCGCCCGCAGCTCGGAAGAAAGCTGTCCCTGATTCTGAGCAGGCTTCGACTGGCCATGATCGAGAATGAACTGCATCGCCTCGGCAGGTTTGCCGGCCGCGAGTAACGAGCGGGTCTGCTCCGCCGCGAGTGCATCGGCTACTTCTGGATCAAGATCCTCGGCCCGCAGCGATTTGAGATACGCGATGGCCCGGCCTGGATCACCCAGCCAGCGCATCGTCTCGGCTCGAGCCAAACGAATTGGCCAGATGAAGTCGCTATTCACACGCTTGACCAGCTTATCGCTCAACTGATCGGCATCGACCAGTGCTGCTACTCGATCGGGCCCACTGGGCAGTAGTCGCCCCTTGTTCACCGTCATCCGTAGGAAGAGATACTCCAGTTCATCGCTGATCTTCCGTTTCTCCGTGGAAGACATGGCTGGGTCGGATTTTCGACCGGCTCCTGCGGCTGGCTTTGCCGGGCGATCTCCGGTCCCGGCTCGCTGTTTCGAGGCCTTTGCGGCGTCTCCAATTTCGGTCACGGCCGAATTCAGCGACTCAATCGCGCTGACGGTGAGAGCCAATGCCGCTTCACGTTTGGCTTCCGAGTCGGGGTCGAGTTGAAAGCCCCAGAAACTCGCCAGCGCCCGGTCGCACAACAATGTCGACTGCCGGGCCCGGACCGCTCGCCAGCGTGGGTGATCCGTCTCTGGTAGCAGCGACGAGATCACTTCCTCCGCGCGACTCCACAACTCCGCAGCTTCGGTTTCCGACGAGGCTTCCGCGGCGTGAGACGCCAGGAGTTCCGACAGTTCAACCGAGAGTATTGCCCGCTGAACAGCACTGACATCGGGTTCGGCCAGCCGGGCAACAGCGTACTCTTCGGCGACCTGAAACATCCCCAGAGTTCGCAGCCCGGAAAAATACTCCGGCAACTCCGCGTCATCGCTCGCCCACACTGACATCGTCCAGGTCAGGCAAAGAATCATCGCGATTAGTAACCGACGATGTGCCACGCAGACCACCCTGACCGACGAGTGAATAACGCCCCGAACTCACAATGTTCTAAGACAAACCCCAGATCCCGGCAAGAGGGCGTCGGAATCAAAGTGGTCGCGAAAACTCAACGTACGACCGCTTTCAACATCTCCACCAGCTGGGATTCGGATTCCGGATCTTCGAACTTCAACGAGATCTCCACAGCCCAGAGAGGAATGTCGTTGAGCGTTACCCGCGGAATCTTGACGAGGTCCTTCTGAGTTGAGACCAGACACTCCACCTGCATCGATCTGGCCCAATCTCCAATCTCATGGAGATCCGCAGTCTGGTAGGCATGGTGATCGGGATAAATTCGAAAGTGATCGTCTGGAATGGTGACTCCACAACTGGTGAGCGTTCGTCGAAACCCCATCGGGTTTCCAATTCCGCAGAACGCCGCGACGTGTTCTTGCCGAAGCGTCTCGATCGGTCGCACTTCACCGCGACTGTTGATCAAACGGGTCGGCTGGAAGGAACTCATCAGTATCGGCACGGTGGTCCAACGTCGAATTGTCGACTGGATCGCCCGTCGGGCCTCCTCGTCCACCTGATCACATCGTGTCAGCAACACACAACTGGCCCGGCTTAGCGAACACAACGGCTCGCGCAGCAGACCGCGCGGCAGCAGATGCCCAAAGCCCCACGGGTTCAAGCAGTCGATAAGAATCAAATCAAAGTCGCGAGCAATCTGGCGGTGCTGAAACGCATCGTCGAGCACGAGCGTCCGTGGCCGCTCGGCTTCCGGCTGCTTCATCAGCTCCTGAGCCGCCAACACTCGCTTGGGATTCAAAAGATGGGGAACTCCGGGGACCAGTTGATCGAGAACGAGCTTCTCGTCGTTCACACCACCTTGCCCTCCATATCCACGGCTGATGATGGCCGGAGATGCCCCGAGCTCCTGGAGAGTTCGTACAACCCAGGCGACAGTCGGAGTTTTCCCCGTTCCACCCGCAGTCAGGTTCCCGACACTGATCACTTTGGCGGCCACGCGAGTCGACTCGCGCCATCCGTGATCGAAGGCGAGATTCCGCAGCCCGGTCACAGCTGCGTAACCCGAGGACAGCACCGACAGTCCCACGCGGCAGGCCGAGGCCACGACACCACGCCTTTGTCCGGACATGATGTCCATCCAAGCCATCACATTCGCGGAATTCGCGTCTCGCTGGCTGTTGCGACTCATGGCTGCGGAGCAATCCGTGTGGCTGCTTCCCGTCCGAGGGACCTCAGAAACTCCAGCGAATAGATCCCGGTGTTATGCCCATCGCTGAACTGAATCGCGTAGGCATAATTCCCCATCGGCCGCATTCCCACGCCTTTCAGAGGCTGAGTTTCAGCCAATGAGAGCACCTGCAGCAGGTTTCCACTGGAAGGTGGACTGGGATTCTCTTTTGCGGTCGCACACGTGGCACATGGGCAACGATCCCGCAGCTCGCGCCACGTCACGCGATGCACTGCCCCATCGGCCCACTCCAGCGTCAGTGCCTCGGTATCTCCTCGAAGATTCGACAAAGCGACCATCAGTCTTCCCGCGAATGGAACTCACATCAGGCCAACACCAAAGGTGGAACGCTGACCAGTGGCCGGAGTATAGCCACTGAGAACACGATCAGTCTCCCGCAACCTCCGAAAGCCAGCCCGTTCGACTCGCAATCTGATCCCAGGAATGAAACAAGGCACACCCAGCCTGAACCGGGTGTGCCTTGTGAATTCAATATGTCAGAAGAGCGCTACTCTTCGACGGGAACTGAATCATAAGTCTGGGTGGGCTGTGCGACTTTGCGATAGCCAATATCGCGGATCACTTCCAGAACTTCGCTCCAGGTCGGAAACTGTCGACCGCTGCGGCGTTTGTAATCGTCCATCGCCTTCATGAATTCGACTTCGTCGGGACGATAGTCGCGTTCGCAGGTCGTCGGGTCAATCTGGCGACGGCGTTCTACTTTACGCCGTTCAGAGCCTCGAAACTCAGCCTCAGCGACTGTTCGACGTTCTTTATTTGCTTGTCTTCGACTGACTACGAGATCAGTCGGCGCCTCTAATGTTCGGGTCGCCATCAAAACACACACCTTTCGGGGGAAAAAGGAGAACACGACCGTTCAAGCCCATGATCCCTCGTGGCACTTGTGACGATCCCGCAACGATCCGTCACATTCAATATGCGTCCATTTCTCCAATCAGGTGGAGTCTGCGGATTAGATTCATTGGAAAACGCTGGTATCCGGGTGCGGTTGTAGCAGTAAATCCGATTCGGTTGAGAGTGATCTATACAGCAACGACACCGACAGATTCCGAGCAATACTGACACTCCTCAGCCTTGTCAGCTCGGGAGAATTGGTTCCAGCGAACTAGGCTGAATGTACGGCTGACCTTTTACTCACGTTCCATAACGACTGTCCCATGGCAATCTCCACACTGCGACTCCCGACGAACGGTGGAACCAACAAAGCGGAAACGGGCTGGTGTCTCACCGGTTGTTTGCCTCCCGCACGCACATTGTCATCCACCCCCATCGATGCGGATGCATTCGTGATCGGTCGTCGCCCCGGTGTGAATATGCAGGTCGCTTCCGTGCGGGTCTCAGGTCGCCACGCAGAGATTCTGCGAGTGGGAGATCACCTCCTGATCCGTGATCTGGGCAGTACAAACGGGACCTTCGTGAACCGTCGTCGCGTCCGCCAGCCGACTCCCATCGGAGACGGTGACCACATCGAGATTGCCGATCTCGAGTTTCGACTGGAGTTCCAACGACTGTCTGGCGACTCCGGGATCAACATCAAAAAAACAGCTGCCTGTATCGATGAACTGGAAGCCGACTGGGTCCTGACTCAGTTCGACCGTCTGGTTCGTGAGCGGGCTGTGACCGCTTACTTCCAGCCGCTGATCTACCTGCATGAGAAATCGATCGTGGGCTACGAAGCCCTCGCCCGCAGCTCGGTACCGGGCCTCGAGAACCCGGGGCTCATGTTCCAAACCGCGCAAATGGTGAACCGAGAAGTCGAGTTGTCACTCATTTGTCGCCAGCGGGCGATGGATGTTGCTCCACGGCTGGCCACGGGGGCTCGCATTTTCCTGAATACCCACCCCCTGGAATCTCCCTCTGTCGACCTGATCCCTTCCGTGAACACGCTGCGGCGGAAGCATCCAGAAGTTCCGATGGTCGTGGAAATCCACGAAGGAGCAATTCACGACCTGCACACCATGAGCGAAACCGCCAAGGCTCTTCGTGATCTGGATGTGGAACTGGCCTACGACGATTTCGGTGCTGGGCAGGCCCGGCTGGTCGAACTGGTCAAGATCCCGCCCGATTACCTCAAATTCGACATGTGCCTGATCCGCAACATCGATAAAGCGGACGCTCAGCAGCGTCGCATGCTCAAGATGCTGGTCGACATGGCGAATGACATCCCGACCATCACTCTGGCGGAAGGCATCGAAACCGCCGAAGAGGCCGAAGCGTGCCGCGAACTGGGATTCCACCTGGGCCAGGGGTACTATTTCGGGAAGCCCATGACCGTCGAAAATGCCATTCTTGCAGCCGACACGCAGACCTGTGTGCATTCGGTTCGATAGATCCCACGTACAACAAGCCACACTCACCCCTCGACCGGCGGCAACGCAGGTCGAGGGGTTTTGCATTTCCGGTAGACAATATTCCGAACAGTTCTCCTCCACTGGCCAGTCATTCGAGACTGGAGGACATCCGCAAACTCCCGAAGAACGATCTGACTTGCTGGCGATTGTTGAGCATCTCCTCCACAATGGCGGACTATCCGTTCACCGTACCGTGAATCGCTCGTCCCCCTCGACGTGTCCACGTCAGAGGGCCATTCGCTGGGAGACCTCCATGCAGCCACGCCAATCGCGAGACGGCCTCGCTCTCTTCTTTCTCTATATGGCAATGTACCTTGGCTTTATTTACATCAACGCCTTTGACCCGGCATTCATGAAGAAGCCCGCTTTCGCCGGCGTCAACACAGCTGTCGTTTACGGGTTTTCACTGATCGTGGCGGCGATCGTCATGGCATTCCTGTATGGGTTCTTCGGGGTACAGACGAAAGAGTCCCCGGAGCAGGACCACGACCAGTCCTCAAAGCCCTAGCCCCGGCTGGTGCCCCCGGCCTCACACGGGAACGAATGCGGCCCCTCTCTGACTTACCTCGATATCCAGATCAGACGCTCAATCGATGTTCTACGAACCCTCATCACTCGCCGTTGTCATTTTCTGCCTCTTCGTAGGCATTACTCTGGGGCTCAGCTTCTGGCTCGGGCGCAAGGCCAAATCAGCCCAAAGCTACTTTGCCGCCCACGGCGAGATTCCCTGGTTCGTGAACGGCGTCGCCTTCGCGGGTGACTATCTCTCGGCAGCTTCGTTCCTCGGCATCTGCGGGATGATTGCGTTCTACGGATACGACGGCTTCCTGTACTCGATCGGTTACCTGGCGGGCTGGATCGTGGCCTTGTTTGTGATCGCCGAGCCGATGAAGCGGCTCGGCAAGTTCACCTTCGCCGATGCACTGGACGCCAAGTTCCAGTCCCCCGGCATCAAGATCGCAGCTGGGGTCAGCACCCTCGTCGTGAGTCTGTTCTACCTGATCCCCCAGATGGTCGGTGCGGGAGCCCTGATCAAGCCGCTACTGGGATTCAGTCACGCCACCGGTGTCATCACCGTCGGGATCGTGGTCATGCTGATCGTGGTCACAGCTGGAATGGTGAGCACCACCTGGGTCCAGTTCATCAAGGGAACGCTGCTCGTTGTCCTGTGTACGATCCTGGTCGGAATGATCCTCAACCGAGGCTTGACCACCACACAGGCTGCGCTGGAAACGGAATCTGCACCTGGTCACGAGGTTGCCGCGAAGAACGCGGCACTACGTGATGTCGTAAATGGTACGCCACTCCCCCCCACAGCTGCGTGGCCCGAGGACAAGTACATGCGCTATCCCGGCCCCGATGGCCAGGGGATCTATGTCATCCGCAAAGGCGAAAGCAGCAGTCGCTTCGCCCGCTGCCAGAC
>CANJZR010000211.1 GCA_947479075.1 Planctomycetaceae bacterium | reverse complement strand
CGACGTCAGCGAACGGGAAACTGTCAACTGGGACAGTGGTCCACGAGCCGTATCAGATCAGCGATGTGGAGCTGACGCATTGGTCCGATACCCAATTGCCTCTGAACGGGTTTGCTCGGCGCTGCCAGCCCCCGGTTCACGCGGCCATGTGTCGTGGCGTCGACGTGGATATCTATGGTCTCCTGCCCCATAAAACTCAGCTGTAGTTTGAAAAACGGACTGGGATAGTATCGGTTGTCCGACTTTACTAGCCCGAAGCGTCAGCGAGGGAGAGCGCCGTTTCGGGCTGTCTTAAGAGCGCCGTTTCGGGCTGTCTTAAGAGCGCCGTTTCGGGCTGTCTTACTGGTTGCGAACTGCGGAAGAGAACTCCCGCCGGTCGTCGTATCTGATGTCAACGGTGATGAGCCACTCGCCCTCGCTGACGCTTCGGGTTGTTGGCAATAACGGCTCTTCCAGTCGGTTCTCAGCCCGCATACAAGTCGAGGGCCTTGACCCAGGAGGTCACGAGTCGTCGGCACTCGTTGCGGTCTGAGGGCAGCATGAGAGGCCGACCGCGGCTGTCGAGTATAATTCCGACGAGACCGCCCCGGACTTCGCGTTCGACGACCTGGCCGGGGCCGTTGCCCAGATCGAAGCCTCGTGCGGGGCGAGCGACGACGCGAGCGGTCTGTCCCACATCGAGTGGGAACCGCTTCAACTCGCCGCACGCCATGGCCCCTTGCTCCTTGCAGCCGGATCCCGTGATCTCGTATTCGAAGCACAGCTGGCCATACTTGCCCGTGCCACGTGGAGCGATGACGGTCCCGAGGGCGATCAGGCAGTCCCGCTCGAAGACCTCGAGCGCGGCTCGCGGATGGACACTCGCCAGCACACCCAGGTGGGGCATCATGAAGATGCTGTCCTTGGCGATCTCGGTGAAACCCTCCGGCTCGAATGCGTCGATCATCATGAGAGCTGTCTGCTCCATGCGCGGGGCATGCGACAGGACCCCACCCGATGCGACGAGCAGGTCGAGCTTCATGTTGTCGACAATCGAGGCCCCAGCTGCGGTCTGCGAGAAGGTGTCGGCAATTGTGCGTTGCTGCTGGACTCCCTTGAGCGTGGTGGCGAAGGTCTTGTGCTGGATATAGGCCAGCCGCAGGGCCTCACGCGAGACAGCCTGCTCAAAGATCAGGGCTTCGAGGGTTTGCGGGATGGTCGTCGGGCGGATCATCTTGTTCTTGACCCGGTTTCGCAGCTCGCGTTCGTCCATGTCGACATGGACCCACCGCAGCACGCTGGGCATCCCGGCTTCGGCACAGACGTTCGAGATCGAGTAACTCATCCCGAGATTGGCACTCACCGTCCGATTGAAGACCGGTTTCCCGTCCGAGCCGGGGAAGACGCTGAACACATCGGTCGTCGCTCCGCCGATATCGACACCGACACAGCTGATGTTCCGCGTGCGGGCAATCTGCTGCAGGATATCGCCGACGGCCCCCGGAGTCGGCATGATCGGTGCATCGCCCCACTCGATCAATTTGTCGTACCCGGGAGCATGCGCCATCACATGTTCCAGGAAGAGATCGTGGATCATGTCCCGCGCGGGGGCGAGGTTCTCCCGCTCCAGCACCGGCCGCACGTTGTCGACCACCGAGAGAGTAATGGAGTCGTCGAAGGTCTTCGCGACGAGAGCCGCAGCGTCCCGGTTGCCAGCGAAGATCACCGGCAGTTTGTAGTTGCCACCAAATCGCGGACGTGGTTTGGCCGGAGCGATCAGTTCGGCGATCTGCAGGACGTGCTTCTGGGTTCCCCCATCAGTGCCACCCGCCATGACGACCATGTCAGGCCGCAACTCGCGGATGCGGGCGATCTGCTCATGGGGACGACGACGATCATTGGAGGCGATCACATCGAGGACGATCGCTCCCGCTCCCAGTGATGCCCGCTCCGCACTGGCAGCTGACATCTCGCGCACGACGCCCGTCACAAGGATCTGCAATCCGCCGCCTGCACTCGATGTCGAGATGTAGATGTCGCAGCCGTCTTTGCCCTGCGCGGGGCGGATCAGCAGTCCGTTGTCGTCGACCAGGCGACGACCGGCCAGTTCTCCCACTTCGAGGGCTGCGTTGATGACTCCGGCGGTGACATCGGCGACGGGTTGTTCGACGGTTGTCGGTGCTTCACCACGGTGCGTTTGACGATAGACGCCATCGACCTTCTCGATGAGGATCGCTTTGGTCGTCGTACTGCCACAATCGGTGGCCAGGATGACATTCAGGTCATCGGGGTTGATCGGTCGGCGAGGAGACGCGGAGGCAGTCACGAGGTGCTCGGTCGAAGGGGAAGAGGTTCACCACGGAGACACAGAGGCACGGAGAGGATAAGAGAAAATTGCTCCGGGTGTCAGGTCAGCGACGCATCGCCAGACGGGAACATCGACTGTCTAGTACTGGTGAGTAATCTCGTTCATCCAAAGGCAATGCCAAAACGTGATGAATGACCGTTGTGATACGACTCACCTTGGTCAACACGTTTGACTGCCTCTCATGAGTGCCGCTGCTACACAACCGTTTGTGGGGAATCGACCCAATCGGGGTTTCCGGGGCCCAATTCAGGGCATTCCGCAGTAGCGATGTACAGTGCATCTGTTCACGACATGAGCCGCTGAATCTGCCTGAATTATCGAAAAAGACGGCACGATCGGATTGACTGGACTGTTCCTCCCGATAAATTCAGAGCCGTGGGTTTCACGCCCACAACGCTCTTTGAAATCTGGTTCAATGTGGGTTTCAGACCCAAATTCAAAAGTCACGGGTTCCAAAACAAGAGGTCAAACCTCCCTCAGATCAGCCACCCGATTGTGTTCTTCGGCCATGCCAACGACTCCTGAAACATTTATCACCGGGGAGATCAAGCGAACGCTCGATGAGCGGTTCCGCCTGACCTTGCCGACGGAGTTTGCGGAGGCCATCACGGACGAAAACGGGAACACAATTATCGCGAAGGAACGCTACGGCTGCCTGAGCTTGTGGAGAGCCAGTGACTGGCAACAGCGGATCAACGACGGAGTCGCTCTGATTCGCCAGAAGATTCAGATGGGAAAGATGGAGCAGAAATGGAACGAGGTTCAACGCCTCGGTCGATTACTCTCGACTCGATCCCAGGAGACGCAACTGACCAATCGGTCGCGTCTCCTGATCCCCGAAGGTTTTCGCGAGTTCCTGGACGTGGCTAAGGGCCAGGACGTGATGGTGGTCGGTGCGGTCGTCTGTGTCGAAGTCTGGAACCCCACAGCGTGGATGGAGCAGTTGCGACAGGACATGCCGGACTTTGGTCCGCTCTTCAAGAGTCTCACGGATTGAGACGAGAGCTGGCCCCCGGAGTTCACGGATTGAGAAAACGGGCAGCGTCAGCACAGGGATGGTGCTGGCCCCAGGGATGCGATACGGCCTGACGCTCGCCGTTTTCTCAATCGTCGATGGCTCGATTCACGACCAGATTTCAGGTAGCGCCATGAGCTGCACGCCTGGGATTGTCGAACGACGCGGATCACTCAGTAACTCCAGACGGGTCCCCACAACCTGCGGAGCAAGGACGGCACAGGGCACGGAAGCTAACCGCATCGATCACAGTCCCAGGTGTGTATTTTTCCTAACGTTGAATATCACTTTCGCGAGTAACCGTGAGCACCGACCGAATGCTCACCCCTCATTACTGCCCATTCATAATCTGTGTTAATCCTTTTAATCTGTGGATCACTTCTCCCCGCTTTCAATCCGCCGTCGATCTTTTGATCGCCGTCAGCGACTTACGCATTCTGTGAGAAGTACGAACATCCCAGAAGTATTGTCCACAGATTAAGAGGATTGACGCAGATTATGAGGGCACGGAAGGACGCTGAAATGTTTGTCCGGGGATGTTGAGCTTCCGTTTGCCCCTTCGTGCGTTGGTGGAAACGCTCTCTCGTAGCACGCGAAACCACTCCATCGCATCTCACCAAAGGGTGGACGGATCTTGCCCGGTGGAATAAATTAGTGAATGTTGATGCGACCGACGGATTCGGAGTTTTCTCCGGGGGGAATGGCTTAATGTCTCGATCTTTCGCGACAGCTTGTGGCACACGGCGGCACTTTCTGGGGACACAGGGAATGCTGGCCGGGCTGGCGCTGGCGACTCTGCTGCGCCAGGATGGATTGCTGGCAGCCCCGGCGAAACCGACTCTCGAGAAGCCGAAGTTCGACTTGATCCCCAAGCTACCGCCGCACGCCCCGCAGGCCAGTGCGATGATCTCCCTGTTCATGCAGGGGGGGCCGAGCCACATCGACATGACCGACCCTAAGCCGGAACTGCAGAAGCTGCACATGCAGAACTTCCCCGGCGAGATCAAGTACGACAACGCGGCTGAATCGAGTGCCAAGGTCTACGCCAGCCCGTTCAAGTTCACTCCGCAGGGCCAGTGCGGAATGGAACTGAGCGAGCTGTTGCCCGGTCTCGGCAGTATCGCTGACGACATCACGCTGATCCGGTCGATGCACACCGATGTGAATAACCACGGTCAGTCGCTGTATGCCTTGAATACCGGGCGAATCACTGTCGGACGACCTTCGATCGGATCGTGGCTGACGTACGGACTGGGAAGTGAGAGCGAGAACCTGCCCGCGTATTGCGTTCTGACCGATCCCGGTGGGCTTCCGGTCCTCGGCACCGATATGTGGTCGAACGGCTGGTTGCCGTCTCTGTTCCAGGGGACCGTGATCCGTCCCAAGGAACCGCGGATCCTCAATCTCGATCCGCCACCGAATCTGGCGGGCGAACCTCAGGCGAAATTCCTCGACTACCTGCGGGAGATCAACCGCGACCATCTGGCAGATCATCCCGGTGAGAACGACCTCGCCGCACGCATCGCCAGCTATGAACTCGCCGCACGCATGCAGTCAGCTGCGAAAGAGGCACTCGATATCTCGCAAGAAACAGCTGCGACGCAGGAAATGTACGGACTTAATGAGGACGCCACCCGCGAGTTCGGGACGCGTTGCCTGATTGCACGGCGGCTCGTCGAACGAGGAGTGCGTTACGTGCAGCTGTTCACGCAGACTCAGCAGTGGGATCATCACGGAGCTTTGCTGACCGCACTTCCCGCCAGCTGTAAGAAGATCGACAAACCGTCCTCCGCCCTGGTCAAGGACCTGATGCAGCGTGGCCTGCTCGACAGCACGCTGGTGCAGTGGGGCGGTGAGATGGGGCGTCTGCCGGTCATTCAGAACGAGAAGAATGTCGGCCGCGATCACAACACCTACGGCTTCAGCTGGTGGCTGGCCGGTGGCGGCGTGAAGGCCGGGCACGTCCACGGGGCGACCGACGAGTTCGGTCATAAAGCTCTGCTCGACAAGGTGAGTCACACCGACTTCCACGTCACGCTGATGCACATGTTCGGCTTCGGTTCTGACCAGTTGTTCTACCAGCGCCCCAATGGACCCGCGACGCTGCTTGACGGCCAGACGGGACGGCTGGTCACCGAGATCCTGAACCGGGCCCCGGCGTCTGCCTGATCACTCACTTGTTTATCAAGAATGACAGCGAGCGGCGGGCGTCAGCCTGCCGTGCCAGCTCGGTGGGGAGATTCGAGCATCACCGCGGGGCGGAAAAGACGCCCGCAAGTCACCCCAGTGCGGCTCTCAGTAGAATACTCCGGTAGCACGGCAGGCTGACGCCCAATCATGTTCGGCTCGAAAAAGGTTGTGTTGTTGTTTTGAGAGAGTGGAGGGGGTTTCTCATCGTCGTCTCGGGCGGAGAAGTGGACGCAGGAGAGTTCGAAGTCGTTGAAAGCTCGATGCGTCCGAAGCCTCGAAGAGGCGGCAGCAGGTAGCCGCAGGCGTCAGCCTGCGGGAAGAGGCATTCTGATCAAGCAGCCTCGAAGAGGCGACAGGGCAGTCGGGCTCTTAGGCGGTTCCCGCGCGGGGATCGAGTTGGATTATGGCATGAATGCTGAGCTGCAAGGCCGCTCTCCTGTCGCCACTTCGTGGCTGCGAGCTGGACGACCGCGTTTTCCTTGGGCTGTCGCCCAAGGCTAGCTGCTGTCACCGCTTCGCGGTTTGGAGGGTCTTGTGACGGAGGTTCTTATACCGTGCAAATCGAGCCTCAATCGGCTTCGTCATTGCGCCTCAGGGAACACATTGCTTCATCGACCTGCTGCAATTTTGCATGATTCGTGTCGAACAACATTGGGCTGATGCCCGCGGCTCGCTGCCACCACCAGCTCGTACACGCACGTTCCCCCTCGAAATGTGGATGTCCCTGCGGATCGTGCGGCTCGATTCTGCACCTGGATTTCGATTTCTTCAGATCTCGGGCGAATGGGTTGATCGCTCCCACGGACATTCTCCATCAGGTCGATGAAAGTGCGGTGTGGCTCCGAAATCGGGAGCCGCACGCCCGTCTGGTTTGCCTGATCGCGACATGGCTCATAACAGTCACGACCCGTACGATCTTCCCCCATTGCAGGGCCTTGGCCCGGTGCAGGGAACGCTGCGCGTGTTCGTGGCACTTCAGTGCTGGGGGTATGCAGCTGCGCATTTGCAGTTCGGCGCCCGCTCAGCGATGGCCCGACTGCTGGAGAAAGAGTTCTTCCTCTCTGCCAGTCAGACAGCTGTGATCGATCAGATGGCTGCGATCGCACTTGCCATCTGCGGGATGATCTGTCTGCTGCGTCCGGCGTGGCCGGTGCTGCTGGGGCTGTCGGCCGCGAGTACGGCTTTTGTGATCGCGAAGGTCTGGCTCCGTGAAGGAGGCCATCCGGCGGTGATCATCTCCAGCCATGCGGCGATGATGCTTTCGCCGTTGATTCTCGCGTGTGCCGACT
>CANJZR010000210.1 GCA_947479075.1 Planctomycetaceae bacterium | reverse complement strand
TGATCTGGGGGGTGAACATCCCGATCATGAAGATCGGTCTGGTAGATGTGGAACGGTTTGCATTTAACGCGGTGCGACTGGCCCTGTCGGCGATTGTTCTGGCGATACTCGCTCTGCGTGAATCGAGCCCCGCGACAAAGTGGCCACCGGGCCTCTGGAAGCAGATCGCCATTTACGCAGTGATTGCGTCGGGGATGTACCAGATTCTGTTCCTGCTGGGAGTCTCCCGCACCGCCACCGGAAACGGTTCACTCATCATGGCGACGGTCCCGATGTGGACAGCCTTACTGGCTCGTTTTCTGCTCGGCGAGAAGCTCAACTGGCTGGCACGGATCGGACTGACCACAGCATTTATGGGCACGCTGGTCGTGGCACTGGAGAAGGGGATCAGCAGTGATCGTCATCTACTGATCGGGAATTTCTTTATGCTCATGGCCGCTCTGGCCTGGGCATGGGGAACAGTCCAAAGCCGTAAGGTGTTGCCTTACATCTCGCCGATGCGGTTGTCAGCGATCTCCGCAGTGTCGATGTTGCCAGTGCAGTTCGCCTGTGCCGCGACTTCGCTGACGAGCATTCTGCCCCGCTTGAGTGACTTCAATGTCTGGGGCTCGATTGTTTATGCGGGGGTGTTGTCGACGGGGCTGGCTCTGCCCATGTGGAGTTATGGTGTTCGCCACTCGGGAGCCGCCCAGGCAGCTGTCTTTCAAAACCTGGTCCCGATCGTGGCCATCGCCAGTGCGTGGCTGATCCAGGGTGACCCGGTGACCTCCAATCAAATTCTCGGGGGCGTGTTGATTCTCGGCGGACTGGTCCTGGTCCGCAGAAGTCGCGGGTAGTCGAGCATGGGTCTTGTCCCAGTGGCTGTCCTACGCCTCGCATGCACTTTTCTGGAATGAATGAGTACACAGATTTTCCGGATCGGCACAGATACCGGGCGAGTGCTGTATCGCAATAAAAAGAACTGTTCAGAATTTGCGGGGTCCATCGGCAGCTCGGCGAAGACGTCGCGTTCCGGAGACGATCGCCATAAACATTCGATATTCGCTGTTGCTCGGATCACGGGCATGCTTCGTCCCTGTTCATCTGTGGCCATCTGTGAAATCCGTGTCCCAGATTCGGTCTACCTTCCATCTCTCCTCAAGCAAAAGCCACTCACACGTGCGGCTCCTCGCGTCATGGATGACAGCGATCTATGATTCACGGATTCCATGTCCAATGAGTCCGAGTTCTTCGGGAGTGTGTGATGAACGTGATGAGTCTGTGCAGCTTGATTTCGCGTCGTGTGGCTCCTGTGGTCTGTCTGGTGGTAATGGGGCTCTCGGTCCAAGCCGAGTTGCCCGTCGAGAAGCTGGACGACACGGGCTTCGAGACCCTCTTCGACGGAAGCTCTCTGCGTGGCTGGCACGTCAGCACTCAAACCGGGCACAGCAATGCCAGCATGCACACCAGTGGCGGCAAGTGGCAGCTGCTCGATGGAGTCATCGTCGGTAGTCAGGACATCCCCGGAAATGGGGGCATCATCCTTACCGACCGCCAGTTCGGTGACTTCGAGGTCATCGTCGAGATGAAGAACGACTATGGGCCCGACAGCGGACTCTTCCTGCGAAGCAACGAACGCGGGCAGGCTTACCAGTACATGGTCGACTACCACAACAACGGCAACCTCGCCGGGATCTATGGCGAGGGACTCAGCGGTCGCATTCATCGCCAGAATTTCGACTTGTTGGAAGAAGTAACGCAGATCCGAAAACGCGAGGACGCATTCCCGCTGCCGATCACTCCCGAACAGTGGCCCCAGCTGTGGAAGCATGGGGAGTGGAACGAACTTCGGGCTCGGATTGAGGGAAACCCGCCGACCATTCACACGTGGATCAATCGCGTGAAGTTCATGGAATTCAAGGACACGGAAGCCCGTCACCAGCCCGCTGGCTCGATCGCCTTACAGGTCCACGGCGGCGGTGATTACACCAAGCAGTTCGTCCGTTACCGGAATGTGCGAGTGAAGGTACTGAATCAGTAGTGGCCAAGCTTGAGCTGGCGAATGGCGACATCGAACGTGCGAGCGGATGCCGTGCCTACCGGTCTCAACGGGGTGACGAAAGATGACCAAAGGACGGATCGAAGCTTTCAGCGATGGTGTCATCGCCATCATCGTGACCATTATGGTTCTGGAACTGAGACCGCCGCAAGAATGGTCCCTGGAATCGTTAAAGCCGATTGTGCCCACGTTTCTTGCCTACGTCCTGAGCTTTCTCAACGTTGGCATCTACTGGAACAACCACCACCATCTGTACCAAACGGTTGAACGGGTCAACGGTCGAGTCTTGTGGGCGAATCTGTACGTTCTCTTTTGGCTATCACTGATTCCATTCGCAACGAGCTGGATGGGCAACTCCGCGTTCGCACGGACGCCGGTGATCGTCTACGGAGGCGTCCTGATTATGTTAGCCACCGGATACTATTTCATGACGAAGGTACTTCTGGCAGCTCATGGCCCGCAGTCGATTCTGGCGCAGGCTATCTCCGATGCTCAAAAGGAAAAACTCTCGTTGCTGATCTACGCCCTCTCTCTGGTTGCGGCGTTTTATCACCCGGTGGTTGCGTGCCTGGGGTACTGTATTGTCGCTCTGATCTGGATGATCCCAGACACGCGTATTGAGACGCTTCTGCATTCACGAGATCAGAGCCAGTGAATGTTCATCACTTTACAATGGTCTGGACCGGCGCCGCTGCGACCGGGGGTTGAATCGACTTCAACGAAATCGGAGTCCCCGCAACCTGTCCCTGGCGGCGCTTTTCGTCGATGTAACACTGGGCCGTAACTTCCAGCAGAGCGTCGGCCCGACCGTCCAGGACACCGTCCATCTTTCCGGCCATCTGCTCAACCCAGCCCGGCTGTTGTGTCATGGCCATCTGCATCATGCGGACGAAGAGCGTGATCTCTTCGAAGTTCTTGTCGGTAATCTTGTGACTGATCGGAGCCATAGCCTTGGCGATCGTCTCAATCGTTTGTGACGGGAAAGCCACGAACATGTCCGCATTATGCGTGACGATTTGTTGACCATCCGCAGCCACCTCGAAGGCCGTGCGTACATGCATAATGGCACGAGCCTGAATGGGCTTGGTCAGCATCGGGCTCTGGAACATGCCGTGGCAATGCACCAGACACTCAGTCGGTGTCCGTGACAGGATGGTAATCACCCCAACCGTTCCGTCTTTCGCATCGGCCTCGTACTCAAACTCGCCGGTTTGACGCAGCTGGAGCTTGGAAACCCCCATCGCTCGCCACAGGCTGACCGCGACATCGGGATGATCGGAGAAGAAGCGATAGATCCGGTGGTCGACACGGCATCGAATCGTCGGAAGTCGACGATACATGCTGGTGTTCTGCACCACGCTGTTCACCATTTGCTGATACGCGACTGGCAGAGTCGCCGTCGGCAGCTTCTGGATGGCCTCGTCGCGAGTCTTCTTCTGCGATGTCCCTGAGAACAGGGTATCGACCTTAAGTTCCTCTTGCGGCGCGCGCTGGCCCGAGACAAGCTGTAGTGACAGCTTGTTCGCGTCTTGGGCTACTCCCCCCCCAGGGAGTAACCCAATTACCAATACCATGCAGAGCAGCGCACTCTGCATGGGCGTAATAGCCCCCCGGCTATACCCCATGAGAAATCCCCCCCTGCCGATCGCACAAGCACCGGAATCGTGCTCGTATCGCCCCCTTGCGATCGGACTGTACGGAATAATCGGCAAAGTCAACCCGGGATCGTCAATGGAAATATGAAGAGAACTTTCTGCGGCAAACTCTGCCGATGGTAACGCATAAACGTGAGTCGGGATCAGTTTCAGCAGGGAACCTTCGGGTAATCGCCACACCTTACCTGGTTGATTCATTCGCTCGGGCTCTGTCATCCTGCGTGAAAACGGTCTGTTACCACTCATCCCCGATGAGTGTGGATTTTCTCATGCAATGTCCATCGCTCGCGGTCGAATAAAATTGAGCGGAGATAAAGACTGGCATTTTGCCGGTGGTCTCCCACTACTTCATGAGGACACACCCGTGTCTCAACCTGGCATGTGGCTCGAGATTCGCCGTGGGAAGACCAACTTTCCACTGCGACCGATTTCTGGCGATCGCTTCCTGATTGGTGCAGGCAGCCATTGTCACCTCCAGCTCGGAGGCGAGCATGTCCCGATGCTCCACAGCCTGCTGGTGATTCACGGGAAAACCGCTTCGCTGGAAGCTGTCGTTTCCGATCCTCCGCTGCTCGTGAACGGAGAGGCTTGTCGACAGGTCGAGCTTTCCGATGAAGACACGGTCAAGATTGGGGAATTCGAGTTCGTATTTCATCGTCTGTTGAGCAACGAACCCGAGTCGCAGGCGGCAGTGATCGAGAGTTCAATCCCGACCGAGCCCGATCAGCTGGCACAGCTCAGCGCGGCCGAACTCGTCGCAATGATTGAAGACGAGGCCACAGCCGTCAGCGATTACCAGACCAGCCGCGAGCTGGCAGCAGCCGCACTGCTCGATGCTGCCCATCGTCTCGGCGAAGGAGCACATCCGGCAGTCGTTCCGATGGCCACGTTCCGGCTCACCGAGCCAACTCTGTTGAAGATTGATCCACAGGCGGCACCCACTTCCGACACGACAAGTCGCGAGTCGGAGTTCCTGGCAAAAGCCAGACAGTTGCAGGACGCTCAACAGCAACTTGCCTTGCAACTGGCCGAGTTGACCCAGCAGATCGCCGACTGGCAGGCTGCGGAAACCCGCAACGCTCAACGCTTCAGCGCGTAGACAAAAAAGAAACAGCCGCGGCCAGATTCCTGAGCCACGGCTGTTTTCGTATCGGTGGTACTCTCCACGCCTGGAACTGATTTAGAGCAGTGCCAGGATTGGCTTCCCGTCGTGGGCGACCTTGAATGGTCGTCCCGTGGGCGACGTGGCAATCTTGTCGAGTGGAAGCCCCAGAGCAGTGGCAATCGTGGCGTTGAAGTCAGCTGGACTCACGCCATCCGCCTCGACGCCATGCCCGGCGGCATCCGATTTTCCATAGAACTGGCCACCACGAATTCCTCCACCGGCCAGCATCGAACTGAACACTGCCGGATGGTGATCGCGACCCGCGTTGAAGTTAATCTCGGGTGAGCGTCCGAACTCGGTGGTCAGCACGACCAGAGTGTCATCCAGCAGCTTGCGTTCGCCCAGATCCTTGAGCAGGTTCGCGACAGCCTTATCGAGAATCCCCGTACGATTCGGAAGTGCGTCGGGGTTGTAGATGTTGGTGTGCATGTCCCACCCGCCAAATGTCACTTCGACACAGCGGACATTGTTCTCAATCAGGCGACGCGCCAGCAGACAGCCTTGCCCGAATGGATCACGGCCATAACGGTCGCGGTCTTCCGGCTTTTCCTCGTTGAGGTCAAACGCCTTCAACTCACCGCTCGCCAACAGGCTGCTGGCTTCCGTGTAGAAATCGTTATAGGTCTGAACCTTTCGCACCTTGAACTTGTTACGAAACTTCTTGTCGAAGCCATCGATCAGGTCGAGCCGCTTCTCATAGGAAGATTCCGACAGGTACTCGGGTGGCTTGGTGTTCTCCAGGCCGCGATTGGGATCACCAATGGGCAGGGGGCAGAGCGTCGGGTCAAAGAATCCTGCGGACGGATGCCGGGCCGGAGCCCCAATCAACACGGTGTCGGGCAAAGTCTTGCTGTTACGACCACGGAAGTGCTGGATCCACGGGCCCATGGACGGATGACGCTCACTGGCGATCTCTTCGTAGCTGGTTCGCATCAGATAGTCAGCTGCGGCATGATCAGCTGTTTGCGTGAACATCGACCGGATCGCTGCAATCTTGTCGAACTGAGTGGCCAGCTGGGGCAAAAAATTGCTGAGCTGAGCCCCGGCGACACTGGTCGAGATCGCGAGGGTCTGCCCCTGGTTCTTGTGCCCGGGTTTCAGATCGAACGTGTCGAGGTGCGACATAGCACCGTTCATGAACAGATAGATCAATCGCTTGGCTTTGCCTCCCGTGGTCGCGGGAGCACTATCCGCAGCTCGTATTGACTGGTCGAGCCAGGGAGCCAGCGACACGCCAAGGCTGGCCTTTGCCGACATTTCCAGGAAGCGGCGGCGATCAAAGCCATCGAGCTTGGAGAGCAGAGATTTCATGAGATGATCCCAAGGGGATAAACGAGAGAGACGAGGCCCACTCACTCGATTTACTGAATGAAAAGGAATTCCCGGGTGTTGGCCAGAGACCAGATCACATTCCCGAATCCGACCGGGCCGTTGGCTTTGACTTCCTGCTTGCCCAGTGCAGCTTCTTCGGCATCGGGCTCGCGACTTAACACCGTCAGGAAGATCACACGCACACCGCCAGCGGGGTCCTTGTGGCTCATGACGTTCTTGTAGATAGTCGTGTTCTTCTCCAGCAGCATGTGCGTGATCGGTCCGTTAAACATCAGGAGGACCTGCGGAACCGATCCATTGGTGGAAGAGGTCGAGATCAATTCGCGATCGGACTGACCAAACATGCGCAGGAAGTGGTTCGGGGGAACGGGTGACGGGAGCTCAGAAGCCCGAGCGAGCAACTGGCCCTGATACATGTACTTTTCCTGACGTTTCCAGGCGTTGCCATCGACCTGGTTGAACTTGTTGCTGGAATCCATGATCTCCGCAGCGGAGACCTTTTCGAGATTCACCCCCTGGAACTTGTTTCGCTCTTCGGCGGGAAGTTCGCGGTAATCATCGGGCTTCACGACAGCGAGGGTCAGGAAGGAATCCCACACCTGCTCAGCAGTCATGCGACGCAGGATGGGGCCCGTGAAGTGGTACGGCTGGCC
>CANJZR010000209.1 GCA_947479075.1 Planctomycetaceae bacterium | reverse complement strand
TCCAAGTCCGCTCAGATTGCTGCCAAGGTGATCTACCAGATTGAACCACTGGTGCCCGACAAGCTCAGTACACAAATCGCCAAGTACATCGACATGTTCGAGCAGACGGGGTTTGGAAAGAGCACGGTTCAGGTCGATGACGAGGCTCTACCGCCCGACTTCAATCAGACCGGTGATGGCCAGGCACCCGTCAGCGATGATACGACTCTGGGGCAGGCCGAGAAGTTCAACCCGCTCGATTGGTTACCGTCCGGGACGAATGGCTCCTCTGGAACTCCAGGGGGCAGCCAGGCGGCACCTGTAGATAACACCAAATTAGCGACAGAGCTGATCGAGACCGTCGGAGCCAAAGTCTTCCGGCTCTTGCAGGACGAGATGAAAACGGCAACTCCGGAGCAGAAGGCCCTGATCCAGCAAAACCTTAACGATGCCTTGCTGTCGGCGAATTTCCAGGACAAGAAATTGCTGCAAGATCGACTGAAAAGCGAAGGGAATACCAGTTCGCTCGTTCAGTTGTTCGGTGATTGGGCATTGGACACGATCAGTAGCGGGGAGGTCATCCCCGAGACACCGGTGAAGAGTACGAAGCCGGCTAGCCGTTCGACGACGCAGCCCGCGACAAGAACTCCATCGCAGACGCAGCCTTCTGTGGCACCGGCCAATGGCAAGCGGACGCTGCTGGATGAGATCGTCGCCACGAAAAGTCAGTTCACGACGATCCAGAAGCGACTGAAGGACGATTACTCGACGATTCTTAAAGAAGTCCCTCCAGAGGTCGCGCAGGACGTGCTGCAGGACTGGGTCGGTGACATCAAAGGAAACGGCAACGATATTGATCGCGAAACGACCGCAAACACGCGAATTGAGGAACGGATCATCCGGCAGTTGAATGCCAAGGGGTATCTGGAATCAGATCTGTCGGCCGAACTTCAGAATCGGCTGAAGCAGTTCCGCCTGAGCGTGGAGGGGGCAGGGGTGCTGCGGTAGACGTAATGATGAGTGGTCGGAGTGGCCTCAGGCCTTACTGTCGTCCTGCGCTCGTGTGGCAATGGCCAGCTCCAGGGCCTTGAGCAGCTGTTCACGGCGGAATGGCTTGTAGATCACCGACTGCAGCCCCATCTGGCGGGCTTTGACGATCGTGTGATTCGCGTCGTATCCGAATCCCGCCATCAGAATGACCTGCTGCTTGGGATCGAATTCCCGCAGGCGACGGAACATCTCGTCGCCCTTCAGGTCGCCGAGCCGGATGTCGGAGATGACGACGTCGTACTTGTGCGTGCGGGCCATCAGCAGGGCTCCGGCACCGTCCTGAGCGGTCTCGATTACACAGCCAAAACGCCCCAGCAGCTCGTGGCCCGACCGCCGGATTTCCTTGTCCCCGTCGACAATGAGGATGCGTTTTCCTTTAAGGCTGCTGAAGGAAATCTTCTCGGCGAGCGTGTGGCACTCGACGATTTCGTCGCCGACCTGCAGGATCGATTTGCGGATCTCACGGGCCTGGTCGAGGATCTCCTTGAGCTTTTCCGCCACGCGGGGATCTTCGTTCTGGACCTTCTCGCCGAGCCAGGCCGCGGAGTTCAGGATCTCGTCGACGGGGTCGGCGACTTCGCACAGGATGCGGGTCGTATTCTCGGCCACGGTTGTCGCCTGCTCAGCGACGAGCAGTTCGAGAGTGTTCAGGGCCTGGGCCACCTCGCGGCAGAAGAGCTCGAGGAACTGCAGGTCGTTGTCCCCAAACGCTCCGGGACGTGGGCTCTCCACATTAAAGGTCCCCAGGATCTCATTACGCAGGACCAGTGGGACCGTAATTGAGCTGCGGGCTCCGGCCGCTCCGGGGATGTATTTCTCGTCGATTTGAGTATCGAGACACAGGTAGCTGCGGCCCGTGGCTGCGACGAAGCCTGTGACACCGTTACCTTCCGGGCTGGCATACAGATGCCGCTCGATCGCTGTCTGTTCAAAGCCGACAGCGAGCAGCAGCTTGAGCTGGCCGGTTTCCCGCTCGAGCAGACGGATTTCCACCGATTCGTAGCCGAGGATGTCTTTGGTGTAGTGCAGGATCTTCGATTTCAGAAGATCGATCCGGTCTTCCTCGGACAGATCGGTCACCTCGTCGGGTTGAAGATCTCCCAGCTCGGACCCCGCCATATAGATGGCTTCCAGCTTCTGACGCTGGATGTACTCCGAGGATGAGTCTCGTACAAGAACGATCAGGTTTTCGGGGATGTCGTCGCCGGCTTTGCAGAGCGGGGTGACATTCAGCGACAGGTAACATTTTTCACCCAGCCGCATGATCGTTGATGAGGGTTCACCGCTGCCGATCGCCGTGGAGAGTGGTGAGTAGTCGGGACCAAGGATGTCGTTGGTGGGGAATGCGTCAAAAAACTTCAGGCCGACGATGGAGGACTGTTGGCCGGAGAGGCTCTCCAGGTGGCGATTCCCCCACACAATCCGATTGTCGAGATCGAGGAGTGCGATTCCTTCCGGGATTTGATCGAGAAATCCTCCCGCTTCGAGCGCCAGGGAGGTGGGACACTTTTCGACATGCTGCAGCAACAGCGAGCCAATCGATTGCGTTCTCAGCCGGTCAATCGCGTCGCTCAGAGAATTGGCGCGGATTACCTCATACTCGCTCTCCAGCGAGGGGGGGGTCGGTTCATCCCCAACCACCAACACCGTTGGACGGCCCACAGCTAACTCCTGAATGTCGCATGAGAGGTTGAGGCACAAGCAGCTGGCATCAAACGTACGCGGCGCCAAAGTGATTTCTCACGCGTCTGTGCAATTGTAGGAGTCGAGGTGCGATCCGAGAATCGAGAATCGAAATGATGACCTCGGATGGCGGGATTGATCAGTGGGAATTCATTTTCAGATCGGGCGGGCGGTTTCGGAGTGCCGGCAACTTTGGGATTCACTGCATGTGGTGTGTCTTCGGCCCAGGCGAGTGGCGAACTCATGACGCACCTGAGAGGGGGAGTCACGCTGGGTGTCGTTCAATTCTGGGAGCGAATTCCGGAATGCGAGCGATGGCGATCCAACCGGTCCAGGTCTGCTGATTCTGTCTGTTGGTTCGCTGCGTCTCTGGAAAAAGAAAAACCGTCACCCTGCGGAGAGACAGGGTGACGGTCAGACGGAGAGAACGCTTTTGAATTGTGACAGATTGGCCAGGGCCCTTACTGAGGCAGTCCGAGCAATTCTTCCTCTTCTTCCTGAATGATGATGCGTGGGGTAACCATCATCATCAAGCTGGCAGTTTCGCGGCCCACACCCGTGTTACGGAAGAGACGGCTGATGTAGGGGATCTTGTTGAGGATTGGAACACCGGCCATGTTGCGGCCTTCGCTCAGAGACTTCACACCACCCAGCAGGACAGTGCCACCGTCTGGAACGCTGACCACGGTGCTCACGGTCACGACCGCCTGGGTTGGGAGTTGGACTGCAACAGCCAAGCCGGAACCACCAGCGGTACCGCCCGCTGCACCACCGGCACCACCACCGGCACCACCGGCACCGCCGACTCCACCACCGGCACCACCGGCACCGCCGACTCCACCACCGGCACCACCGGCACCGCCGACTCCACCACCAGCACCACCAGCACCACCGACTCCACCGGCACCACCACCGGCACCACCCGCTGTTCCACCGGCACCACCGCCAGCGAAGGAGAAGGTCTGAACATCAGTGATATTGGAGAAAAGCGGTGCCACTGAGAGGCGAACGTAGCGACGATCGGCTGACACGACGGGCAGAACTGTCAGAGAGGTTCCTTCCAGGAATGTCTGGATGATGGGCCGATAGCCGATTGCGAAGCCCGAGGTCACTGGAATCAGCGAGGTCACGAACGGCCGTTGGTTACCGCTGGTGATGGTCGCAGTGATGCCATTAAACGTCGTGATCTTGGGGGCGAACATGATGTTCGACCGGCGATCACCCTGGGCAGCCCGCACGAACATAAAGGCTTCCACGTCACTCAGGATGGCCATCCCGAACTGGATACCAGCTGCGGGGTCGAAGTTACCGAACTGAGGAGTTGCCAGGTCGAACGAACCTTGTCGGAAGGGGATATCCAGGTCACCACTGAATTGACCAGGAGCACTCATCCCCACGACCGTACGATTCGGCCAACTGTCTCGACCGACGACGTTAATTCGCGGTCCCGGAGCAAAGGGTCCGGTACCTCCGAGAACTCCTGCACCAGCCGCCGCACCGGCAGCTGCACCGCCGGCCGTGCCGCCAGCAGTACCTCCAGTTGCACCACCCGCGGTTCCAGCGGTACCACCTGCCGTGGCACCTGCCGTGGCACCCGCACCACCCGATGATCCGTTCACCGGGTCAACGGTTCCAAACGGACGCAGTGGATTGAACGTATTGTTGACATTCGGTCCACCAATCGTGTCGTTGACGTTGAAGTCGAAGTCGACCCCGATCTGCTCGAAGAACTTATCACTGACCGTGATATAACGGACTTCGATCGTGACCTGGAGGTCTTGCAGACGACGGAGCTGGCTCAGCAGGTCAGCAATTTCCTGATGGACCTTCTGGGTCTGGCGGATGACCAGGCTCAGAGTGCTTTCGTGATTGCTGATGTTGGCTTTGCCACCGTTCTCTTCCCACGAATCTGGGTCAATTGTGGTGACGAGAAGTTCACGCAAGGCCTGGAAGTCGTGGTCTCCGGCACCCATCTGGTTGTCGACACCGGGGAGGTTCGAGTTGGTGGGCAACAAGGAGTTCCCACCGGCTCCCGGCATCTGAGCCATGCCACCGAATTCCGGGACCGAGAACAGTCCACCACCCATCGGCTGGGCCGTCACGGTTTGAGGAGCCCGGGCCGACAGGGGAGTGATCAGGTCAGCCACCTGGTAGGTGATGGCTTTCATTTCACCCTGGCGACGTTCCAGGCTGGTGATCTTCAACACTTCGTGTTCGACCAGATAGTCGAGATGCAGCTGTTCCAGCATCAGGCTCAAGGCGTTCTTGAGTCGAATGCCGTCGACACTGATTGTGACCGGGGAACTCTCGGTAAAGCCTTCCTCATTCAGGCCCTGTTGATCCAGAACGACCGTGATTCCCTGGACATCGGCGATGTGAGTCAGAACATCCTTGAGGGGAGCGTTGTCAAAGTGCAGTGAGACCGGAGCTTCCAGCGAAGAGTAAACTTTCTCTTCAATGGGGGTGTGGTCGAGACCATCCATCTTGCCGGCTTTGCGGCGGGCCTTGATCTCTTTCCAGTCCTTGGCGTAGCGGAGGGGGTCTCCGTTCGCCACCGGATTGATCGCACTCAGTTCCACGTCATTCATGGAGGCCAGGAAGCTGTCGGCCTTGTCGGTCTTCAAGTTCTCGTTGAACTCATTCTGCATCGCGAACTTGGCAGTCAGTTCCATCTGGGTCACGACCGCATTGGTGGGGTCGAGTTCCTTGGCCTGCTTCGCGACTGCGTGGGCTTCCGCGAAACGGTTCTGGTCCTTGAGTTCGTTGTATTTCTCGACCAGAGCGGCCATTTCCTGCTCGACGCGAACGCGGGTCTGGATTTCGCGTTCCACCAGGTCACGGGTCTCCGCGTTCTTACGCTCCAGCTCCAGGATCGGAGCATGTTGCTTCATGTAGGTTTCGACGCCACCCAGTGAGTTGCGAACAGAACCAGCCAGTGGCTCGATCTGATCGGGAGCGAATCCGCTCGACTCGATGGCGGCCAACTGGTCGGTCAACAGCTGTTTGGCTTCCTCTGGCTTCCGCTCACGCAGACGCTCGGCTCGGAAGACCGTGTTGAGAGTTTCCGTACGCAGCTTGTCGAACTTGGCTTCGTGGACCTGAACGGCCTGGTTCAGCTGACCCGATCCGGCGGGGGCCTCCGCGGCACCTTCCGCATCCTGCTCGTTGTTGGCGAGCTGAATCTTGTTGTTCCGGGGGGCCAGTTCGCGGATCTTGTCCTGCAACTGACGCTGGCGATAAGGATCGAGCTTGTCCTGAGCCTTGTTCGCAGCGACGAAGGCCTGGTAAGCCAGACTGCGATCACCCTGACGCAGGGCGGTGATTCCCTGGTTGTAGAGTTCGAGTGCCGTGCCAGTCAGCTGGACCTCGGATGCGGTCGCAGTGACGGTCTCTTCGTTGGCTACTGTCACGACTTCGCTGGAAACGGAGTCGCTGTCCGGGACCATGGGAGCGGCGGCTGGCCGATCCAATTGGGCCAGGACCATCTCCGGGGAGTCTTCAAACAGTTCGTAAGTGACGTTGTATTCGGCAGCGGCCAGAGCCTTGGCCCGGGCGGTTTCCTTGTCACCGGCTTCCAGAGCGGCGAGCGATTCCTGCATGAGCGAAGCGGCAGATTCCTTCTGCTCTTCGAGGCTCATCGCGGGCTCATCTGCAGAGACAGTCTTGCCAGGCTGACTGGCGATCAGACGCTCGATGTCCTCGCGGACCATTTCCGGACGGTCATCGAAGACTTCATAAGAGACATCAATGGCTTCCGCTTCAGAAACCAGCTCCTGGGCCTTCTTGACATCGCCCGACTTCAGAGACTGACGAGCTGCGGCGATCAGCTTGAGGGCCTGCTCCTTTTCGGGAACGGCTTTGGCTGGTGCGGCTTTGCCCTGCTTATTGGAAGCGACTTTGCTGGTCCGCGATTCGGCGGTCCGGATCTCCTGGAGAATCAGGTCCGGACGATCGTCGAAGACCTGATAGGCCACTTTGAGCTGGGCGGCCTGCTCGGCCTTGGCACGAGCAGCCTTCAGATCGCCAGCACGCAGATCCTGCTTGGCCTGACTCAGGAGGAGCAGGGCTGTTTCACGGTCTGAGTGAGGGGCGTCCGAGGCGACTGCCTGGGTCACCTTACCGCTCTTGCCTGCAAAGACCATCGACTTGGTCCGGCG
>CANJZR010000208.1 GCA_947479075.1 Planctomycetaceae bacterium | reverse complement strand
TCGCAGCCACCGCCTCGACGATCGGGACAGGAGCGGATTGCACGACTGGGGGAGGGACGAAGGGCTTGGCTGATGGCTGGGAACTTGCTGGAGCTCCAGCCACAGAGTCAGCAGACGTTTCCCGGTTGACGGACTGAATGGGCATCACTTCCGCCGGGAGGGTCACCGCCTCGGCCGCTGATTTTCCTGACCGATACGCGAAATATCCCACTGCCCCGATTCCGATGGCGATCACCGACAGCTGGCAAAGCAGCAGTTGCACACTACCGCGACCACCCACGATCAGGGCAATCAGCGTGGGCGAAACACAGCTGCGCCAGGCAGCCAGCCAAGGCTGACGTGCACGTGGGCTCCAACGTGTCGCAGCAGCAGCTGCGCCCCAGATCAAGATGCTGATGGGAAGGACTACCCATGTCGCAGGAGCACGGTCAAATGCCCCATTCTGAGCGCGGGCCAATAACACGACAGCGATCAGAGCCAGACATGCATGCATACCCTCGGCGATGGTCTCTCTCGTCGCTGAGGACATTCGTATAGTCACAGTGCGCATTCCCTGCATGTAATCGACTCAGCTCAGCACGAAGCTCGGTCCGTGAGGAGATCGTGGCTGGCGACACAGACGGCCGGAACCGTGCCCGTGTACTCAGATGAGACTTACTTCCCGTCGCGAAAGGGAAAATCTGCGATCGGAACCAGAGGAGAACTCGCGGCCCGATTTTGATTGTTCAGCAGGAACCCATACAAACCGACTCGCCCCGATGTCAGCTCGGCAATATAGATTCCACTGTTCGCGGGGGTGCCATTCGACGCTCCCTGGGTTCGCAGAAATCCCGAGGTCATCAAATACTGGCCGTTCTCGGTCACTCCGAAATCGGACGCCACGCTACGAGTCCAGACATTCTCGAAACCTCCAGTTTGCATGCTGTGAGCTGCGCCGACCACTCGCCCCGTGACGGAGTCCAGCACAAACACGGCATCGCTCTGATTAATCAACGTGGGAGCGGTACAGAGTGAGAACTTCTCCAGGCTTGTGGCGTTTGCTTTGAGTGGTTCATGCGGCCAGTACGAAGAGATCACCAGGCCCATGACGAGACCACAGGCCAGTAACGAGAAACGATGATTCAACCAATGGGTCTGCATGATTCACTCCTTCGGGTAGGCCGCTGTTGAGAACGCCAATGGGCAGTGCGGTCATCCTACCCGGATACCGGCGACTCGCAAAGTCGTGTCAGCCGCCGCACTCACTTTTTGAGAGACGGGTTCGAATTGCCGGCTGGCGCACCAGCACAGGTATCGAACTAGGCCGCCTTCGATTCCTGACGCTCCGCGCGCAGAGTCAACTTCTGTTCCAGAATTGAGTTCGCATCGAACCGGCTGCCAAAGTACAGCTCTTGAGCTCGTTTATGGTTGAGGACGGTTGCCGCATCGCCCCCCACCACGACCTCGCCATCGCAAATGACATACGTCCGGTCGACGATGGTCAGGGTTTCCCGCTCGCGATGGTCGGTCAGCAGCAGGGATATCCCGCTGTCTCGCAGCTGGATGATGATGTCCTGGATGTCATTGATTGTCTTGGGGTCAATTCCAGTGAACGGTTCGTCGAGGAGCACAATCGCCGGATCGGTCGCGAGACAGCGGGCAATTTCCAGCCGTCGCTTCTGTCCACCGGAGAGCGTCGATGAGACCTGGTGCCGCTGGCCTTCCAGGCCGAACTGATCGATCAGTTTATTAATTCGCTGCATGCGGTCTTCGTAGCTCAACGGGAGGAACTCGAGAATCGCCTGCAGGTTCTGTTCTACGCTCAACTTGACGAATATGCTGTGGTATTGCGGCAGGTATCCCATGCCCGCCCGGGCACGGCGGTACATCGCCCAATGTGTGACATCCCGACCATTGAGCAGGACCTGACCTTCGGTGGGGGAAATCAGGCCGACAGACATACTGAATGTGGTCGATTTCCCGGCTCCATTCGGGCCGAGCAGTGCCACGATCTCGCCTTTCTCCACATGAAAGGAGACATCTCGAACTGCCCGCTTACCGCCCGGGTAAACTTTGACGAGATTCTTGCATTCCAGTAGTGCCATCCGTGGCTTCCTCTTCGAGATTCTCGCAGTAACGGGACGCCGCAATCCTGCGGCACCACATCATGCCACTCCGCCCGAAATCCAACAAGAGGAGTGTTCCAGAACACCACTCCCGGGTGGGAGGTTTTACACCCCCTTGGGGAGTTCGTCGGTCGAGTCTTTGGCTGGGGCATTTGCTATGTGGAATTCCTTGATCAACTTACTGCGCTGGATCTCGATCTCCCGATCGAAGGCCGACAACACGTCCAAGGCCCGATCTCGAGAAGTCACCAGACCGATGATCAGGTACTGCGTGATTGCCAGGATGTAACACACCCATCCTGGCCAGTTCGGAATAATCACCGCCAGAATCGCCAGTACTGGAGAGGAGCGGCTCAGGTGGTGGCAGGCGATGCCTTTCAGTGTGGGCCGCCAGCCGGTCTTGAGATTGTCCCATACCCCCCGTTTGCGGTCGTAGGAAATCCCCCTTAATCCGGGATGAATTACGGAGAAGAGTTGTTGGTCGGGCATCGACTCGATGACGCCAATGGCCACCATGAGACGCCCCGCCACGAACCAGAACTTCTGGTCCGAGATCGATAACTCCCAATGAATGTTCGTGCTGAAATGCATCCATTCGTTGACGAAATACTTGAGGAATTCCCGAAATCCGTACTCAAAGTTACGCGTGGCGACCAGCAGCAGAATCGCTCCGCGAGTCCATTGTTCGAGATCCTTTTCCAGTTCCAGGTCGTGTTCCTGGGAGGCGACGAAGCTGCGACGGACTCGTCGGTAGGTGGGGATCGCCAACAAGCCAACGAGCATCCGCGTACAGGGCCGAACAATTGGCGAGAGGAGTTGATCCACGAGCCACAACTTCCCGAATGCCGGCACGGTGCTGCTCCACAGATGCGAAGACGAGCGCTGACCCGCCATGCCGTATGCGGGTGGGTATGCAGCAGCGATCACTCGGATCGATATTCTGCACTCACCTGCAAACGGGCGGTCTGCGTGGCCGGATCATAACGATTTTTGTCATTTGCCAGACATCCCGTTCCCGTCAGTGGTTATGGCGTGCGGAAGGTTCTTGCCTAGGGAGAGTGTTCTGACCAGATGATTCGCTGTTCGGCAGTTGGGGCACTGTGACTTGGGGACCTGGGGAGTTTCGACACTTTGACGGAGTGCGGGACAATCCGTGACCCTCCCCAGCCTGAACGCTGCGAGCTATCTTATGTGCGTCGCCTGAGTGAATTGTGGACTCACTCGGAGTGATTGATTCTCGAACTCCTTTCTGCGTCGAGTGTGCAAATGCGGTGTCACTGGATTCTGGGTCTTCTGCTTTGGTCCAGCATGGTCGCAGCTGGAGACTGGCCGGGTTGGCGGGGACCTGCGGGTAATGGGATCGCGCAAGGTGACAGCTATCCCACCCAGTGGTCGGCCACCGAACACGTCAAATGGAAAACACCGCTACCGGGTTCTGCGGGATCAACGCCGGTCGTCACTGGTTCGCTCATCGTACTCACCTGTGCCGAGCGAGATGCGAATGACCAGAACGGCAAGAACAAGGTCTGGGGCCTGAACCGCGAGACGGGCGAAGTACTCTGGAAAACCGAAGTCGGCAACGAGAAGCCTGGCAAGCACAAGAAGGGCAGTGGGTGTAACCCCTCACCGGTCACGGATGGCCAGCACGTCTTTGTGTATTTCAAGAGCGGTGACTTCGCCGCACTTGATCTCAAGGGGCAAGTCCTCTGGCACAAGAATCTCCAGAAGGAATACGGTGAGGACACCCTCTGGTGGGATCTGGGGACGAGCCCGGTTCTGACCGACAAGCATGTCGTCATTACCGTCATGCAGTCTGCGCCTTCCCCCTCTTACATTGCAGCCTTCGACAAAGTCACCGGAGAAGTTGCCTGGAAGGTGGCTCGCGAGCTCCCCGCTCCGGAAGAAGCGAACCAGAGTTACTCGACTCCTGTCGTGACCAAATTCGAGGGTGAAGAGACTCTGGTCGTCGTCGGGGCCGACCATGTCACTGCTCACTCAGCTGCGGACGGCAAGGAGCTGTGGCGTGTCGGGTCGTTGAACCCTGAGCAGAACAAGTATTTCCGCTCGATCGCCTCCCCCGCTGTGGAGGATGGAATGGTCGTGGCACCATACGCCCGCGGCACGATGTTGTATGGAATCAAATTGGGTGGCAGTGGTGACGTGACGAAGAGTCATGTCCTATGGGAGAAGAAGGACCTCTCGTCGGATGTGCCCACTCCGATCCTGGTGAATGGTCGGGTCTACGTGTTGACTGACAAGGGGGTACTGGCGTGTCTGAATGCCTCGTCAGGTGACGTGGTCTGGGAGTCACCGCTGGAGAAGAGTCGCCATGCTTTCAGTGCCAGCCCAACGCTGGCCGGGGGGAACCTGTACGCGATTCGCGAGGACGGGAAAACGTTTGTGGCCAAGGCGGGCGAGACCTTTGAGAGCGTGGCTGCTAACAGTCTGGGTGACGATGTCACGGTGGTGGCATCGCCCGTCTTTGTGGATGGTCAGATCCTGATTCGGACGTTTGATGGGTTGTACTGCATTGTGAAGTAGACGGCAGCCGGTACGATCATCGCGATCTGATCCTCTCAGGTGTTCTTGATGCCCATCACTCCCGTCCGACCAGATTTGACCGCTCTTTCTCTGCGCGTCTTCGACCGGGCACTGCATCCGGAGCTTTATCCCCGGGCAACGACAGCTCGGTTGAAGTCAGGAGACTTGAGCTGTGTGGTGTCGTTGGGTGAGTCTGGACACGTAGTCCAGATCTCCGTCGACGGCGAGTCGGCGTGCGAGACACTTCTCGACCAGTCGATCAGCCTGCCCCAGAGAGGGCAACTGCTGTCGACTCCACTGACGACGAAGCGAGAGGCTGAATTGACTCTGGCGGGTGTGTTCCGTTGGGACACGCGTCTGGAGTTTGAGACGTATACTCGTGACGATTTCCTCGCCGGTCAGGAACGCTGGGAAGCAGACGCCCGCCGGGCCTTGATCAGCCAGGCGTTCTCGAACGGCCACCGCCTGCTGCCTGCGGCCCTGAGTGGACTGTCGCTCGATTTCTCCGGGGAGTTCGTGCTCGTGCAGGCGTGGCACACCTTCCCCGAAAATCTGGCTGTCTGCCGAGTGCATTCGAGATACGCACGAATTTGAAATGTCGTGATTGTGGAAATTGAACCACGAAATACACAAAACACACGAAAAGAATCGTTGGTACTCATCGCGATTGATTCATTCTCACCACGGAAGATTCAGTGATTTTCCTCACCGCATTCGTCTTCCCCGACTCCGGCTCTCCGGGATAGAATCCGCCCCGCAAAGAGACCGAGTCAGGGAAGGCTCGTGTCGCGCTGCGTCATGGAGTTCGGTGGATGCGCACAATCGCTGTGATGAATCAGAAGGGCGGCGTCGGTAAGACGACGACGAGTGTCAATTTGGCTGCGGGATTGGCTCGGCAGGGGCGTCGAGTCTGTCTGATTGATCTCGATCCGCAGGCTCACGCTTCAATTCATGTCGGTGTCGACCTCCACGGTGGCACAGATACGATTTATCAGGTCTTGTCGGGCAGCAAGACGTTCAACGAAATCCGCCAGATGGTGGGTAATAATCTGTGGCTGGGGCCTGCCAATCTGGACCTGGCTGCCACCGAACTGGAACTCGTCGACGCTCCCGGTCGTGAGTTTGTGCTGCGCAAGGCCCTCGAAGCGGCGCAAGCCAGCGAGCAGTTCGATTACATCGTCTTTGACTGCCCTCCTTCGCTGGGCGTTCTGACGATCAATGCACTCACCGCTGCGACGGAAGTCTTCATCCCGTTGCAACCGCACTTCTTCGCTCTGCAGGGGCTCTCGAAGCTCTTCGAAACAACGGCACTGGTGACTCGGCGGCTGAACCGCCAGCTGAAGGTGTCGGGGATCGTGCTGTGTCTGTATGAGACGGGCACGCGTCTGGCGACCGATGTGACTGACGACCTGATGCGGTTCCTGGAAGCCAGCGATCCACAGGCACCCTGGGCCGGGGCCCGGGTCTTTGGCAGTAAGATCCGCCGCAATATCAAGCTGGCGGAGGCCCCCAGCTTTGGTCAGTCGATCTTCGACTACGCACCGGGGTCAGCGGGCGCTCTCGACTACACCGGGCTGTGCCAGGAAGTCATGCAGGCCGAAGTCCCGATGGCCAGGGCCGCATAGCAGCTGCTAGCGCCCGAGCAGTTCGCGGACCTTGGCTCCGATGTCGGGAGACTTCATCAACGTCTCTCCGACCAGCATCGCATGGACATCGCCCGTGATCAGGCGTTCCACATCCGCGCGGGAGTGGATCCCACTTTCGCCAACAAACAGGATGTCGCCGGGCACCCGTGACCGCAGATCGATGCAGTGCTGCAGGTTCGTCTTCATGACCTTCAGGTCGCGGTTATTGACGCCGACCAGTTGTGGGTTGAGTCGCAGCACTCGCTCCAGGTTGGCAGCATCATGGAGCTCGACTAGAGCCTGCATCCCCAGTCCCACGGCAGCCTGATACAGGTCGGTCAGTTGGGCATCATCCAGGCACTCGGCGATGAGCAGGATACAATCGGCGCCGACGGAGCGGGCCTCCATGATTTGATACTCGTCGAGGATGAAGTCCTTCCGGAGCAGTGGCAAGTCGACGGTCTCGCGAATCTGCCGCAGATAGTCGAGGTGCCCTTGAAAGTATTTCTCGTCGGTCAGGACGCTGAGACACGCCGCTCCGTTCTCGACGTACGTCCGGGCAATCTCAGTCGCCGAGAAGTCGGCCCGGATCAGGCCCGCAGACGGAGAGGCCC
>CANJZR010000207.1 GCA_947479075.1 Planctomycetaceae bacterium | reverse complement strand
GAAGTGGGTCAGCATTAGCCGAGGACCTTGTCGATCGTCTCACGCAGGACCGAGGCCGACTTCTGCAGGGCCGACTTTTCCTTCGGCCACATGTCGATCTCGATGTGCTGGATCGCGCCCTTGCGCCCGACGATCGTCGGCACAGAGATCGCCACATCGTGCAGACCATAGGCCCCGTTCTGGACGGTCGAGATCGGCTGGATACGGTGGCTGTCGAGAGCGATGTCGTGGATCACATCGGCGATCGAAACACCAACGGCGAATCCAGCTCCGCCCTTCTTCTTGATGACTTCGGCACCGGAACCGCGGGTCCGCTTCTCGACTTCGGCCAGCAGGGCTTGAGTCACGCCAGGATACTTTTCCAGCGGCAGGCCAGCGATCTGAGCGGCGGACCAGATGGGAACCATGCTGTCGCCGTGCTCACCGAGAATCGTCGCGGTCACCTGGGTCGGTGGTGCGTTGAGCCGCTGGGCAAGGAGGCTGCGGAGGCGAGTCGTGTCGAGTACGGTCCCGAGGCCGATGACCTGATTCTCGGGCAGGCCGAGTTCCTGAGCGGCCAGATAGGTCAGCACGTCGACAGGGTTCGAGACCACGAAGATCAATGCGTCTTTGCGAATACCGTGTTTCTTCAGATCAGTCAGAATCGACCGGAACAAGCTCACATTTCGATTGATCAGATCGAGCCGGCTCTCGTCCGGCTTGCGGCGGAGGCCAGCTGTGATGCAGATCACGTCAGCATCGGAGCACTGCTCGGTGCCACCCGAGGTGATCCGCTGGTCATAGAGCAGCGCTGAACCGTGCAGAAGGTCGAGAGCCTGGCCATCGGCGAGATCGGGGTTCACATCGACGAGACAAATGTCACGAACGATCCCGCCTGCCTGGAGGGCGAATCCTGCGCTGGAACCCACCAGACCGCCGCCGCCGATGATCGAAACCTTCATTCTGCTGTTCCCTGACTGTTGTGTGGCGAGGCGACAACCGCGCGATCCCATCCGCGATTGCCTCTCGAATCTGAATGTCTAGGAAGGATAGCGAATCCGCCGAGAAAGAAAGAGAGCATTTCAGAGAGTAAGAACCGCAGCCAAGCCGGGATCTGACCAGTAGCCCGAAGTCCTGATTTGCGTAAAATCTTGAGCGATGCAGTTCTCGCTCTCCAATTCACAAGGTTTCTCATGGCGCTGGCTCTCAATCTCAATGCCGCTGGCCGCAGCGACGCAAACGCTCTCTATCTCGCGACGGCCTGCGACCTCGCGTACTACCCGCAGGATCAGGGCCAGGCGGAATTCGCAGCCAAGCTCGGACTGAAAGCGAATCTGATCTCGGTCGACAACACTCAGTGCTACGTCGGCGAAAATGATTCCGTGATCGTGTTGGCGTTCCGCGGGTCAGAAACGCCCAATTCGCTGGACGGCTTCAAGGACTGGCTGCTGACCAATGCCAAGAACTTCCTTGTTCTGCCCGCTGGACAGCTCGGGACCGATTTCGTCGCGGCAGGAGTCGGTGCCCGCTTTCACAGTGGCTTTATCGAATCGCTCGATGAGATCTGGGCTCCTCTGTTCCAGGCCATTGAAGCGGCAGTGACCAAGAAGGACCGTCCGCTCTTCGTAACCGGTCACAGCCTGGGTGGTGCCCTCGCACTGCTGTCGGCCTGGCGTCTGCAGCGAAACATGATCCCGGTACATGCGGTCTATACCTTCGGTGCCCCGATGGTCGGCAACGATGTTGCGGCCAAGGCATTCGAGAAGGAGTTTCCCAATCGTATCTTCCGCTATGTGGATTCCGGCGACATGGTTCCCGCATTGCCGACCGTCAGCATGTTCTCCAACGAGTACTGGCACTGCTTGACGGAGGTGGTCGTGGGCGGAACAACGCCTGCCAGCGATTCGATCAAGGCTCTGGCCTCGGGCAGCCCAGACGCGTCCATGTCTCAAGCGGTGATGGACGGAGTCTGGCACAAGGCGACCTCTGGCATTCAGAGGCACCTAATGGGGAATTACATCACTCAGATCAACAGCCTGAACGGAAAAGGCAGCTGATCCGAGCGCTAATCGCCGTCTGGTAGAACAGCAGCAGACGAGGAGACGGAGACGGGTGCAGTGATATTGGCCCGGACTTCGATCGCCAGATTGGACTGCTGCGGGTGATCCGTCGTCACCTGTATGACCTGGCGAAATTCGCCGGGCGTGCGGGCGTTGATGGTCAGATTGCTCCAATGAGTTTTGATGGAGTCATCGGAATCGGACTGGAGCGACAACTGCTCGTTGGGATCAGTGGGACCCAGGATCCGGAATGGTTGCCCGTCCCGGGCCAGAATCTGAATGCGCCGGGTGGCGGGCAGGCCGACGCGAACATCTCCAAAATGCACAATCCGAGGACCGCTGAGGCCACTGCGCAAGCGAATCATCAGTTGAGCCCGATTGTGCGGTGATTCCGGAGCCGGGCCCCCCACCCGGATTGGCCACATCTCCTGTGGATTTGCGGCCAACGACGGTTTGGGGATCGTGGCTGATACCCGCCAGGTCCTTTTCCACAGACCATCCAGAACCTGAACCGATTCCCCGATCGAAACAGGCTCTTCCACCTGGGTCCCCTCTGGCCAGCCACTCGTCAGCGGTGGATGCTCCACGTCTTCCCGCTTCCGTGCAGTCCGCGTGATTTCCATCAGGACCGTCTGCGAAGGCGAATCGTGGACGAACTCGGCGGTCAGTACCGTCGGGTTCACCCGCATGTCTGCAATACTGTTGAGTACGCCCTGGCAGCTGACGACCGCCTTCGGTGCCCCCGGCTGCAGTTCATACTCGAGTGAAAAGTTGTAATCGGACACACGATCAAACGCGGGACGAGGGGGAAAGAGCGTCAACAACTCTGTCACGCCGTTTCCGATCTCAAATCGGTCATCGACTTTGATCCGGGTCTCGCCCCGCTTGACCTGATAACAGCTGCATCCGATGGAATGAACGCGGACAGAGACGGTCTGACCCGTCTGATTCACAATGGGGAACTGAAACGCCCCGTTGGGGTGCTTCTCGAACGAATCGTCGACCTCACTCAGCAGGCAGGTCTTCGATTGTCGAGGAGTCGGACAACTCAATGCCGCGGGTTCGTGCGAATCCCCGCACCCGAACAGAGAAACCGCCGCACAAAGAGCGAGAGAAATACGGAGACGTGACATCATTTCAGAGGCCCATTCGCAATGCATGTCGCCCCGAGGTATCTCGCGGCGACATCTCAAACAGCGATCGCCACGATACCCAGATGTTCTCTGTGCAGTGAGTGATTCACACCGCTATTCAGCTATGAAGCGTGACATCTCTCTGTTGTAAGGGGAAATTCGCACCGGGAATTTTCATTCTTACAAACCCATTTCGGGTGCAACAACAAAGCGTCGCGTTTCCGAGGCAGTCAGGCAGGCAATTTGACGACTTTAGGCACTCACAATGGCTCCTGAACCGGCATAATGTGCCGTTATATTCGTTAAATATTGCCCCTGAGGTCTGTTGATCGGCAAAGCCTGCTGTTGTCGACTCGATTGCACTCTATACACGCCAAAATCCCATCGATTCGAGGAATCTTCCCACCGAGGAAGGTCCGTAGTGCCCCCACTGCGGGGCCTGCCTTTCAACAACACGGTAAAAAGCTCGTTTTCCTAATGAAAACACAGGGCGAAATAAATTTGGCACGACTCGTGCATTATCAATTTTCGACGGCAACGACAGGATCAAAAGACCTCGCACAACGGATCGCGAGGGGACCTGCCGAGGAGCCCGAGACGACTCGAAACTCTGAAAATTGGAGAATTGCCATGTTGGTTCTGACCCGTAAGAAGAGCGAAATGATTCGAATTGGTGACAACGTTGTCATCAAGGTGATTTCCTGCGGCAATGGAAAGGTCAAAATCGGAATCGAAGCCCCGAACGATGTGCGTGTCGTGCGTGCTGAACTCTCCCCGGAGCCCGAAGCTCCGATGATTCCGACCCAGACTTTGCGGGACCGAGTTCTGGCCCGCCGGCATGTCGCAGCTGCCAAGTAATCGCTGCTCCCCCCAAACCCTCACGAGAGTTGAATGACGGCTCTCGACTCGAACCGACCGCTCGTGCGGTCCACTTGAAAAGGACTTTCTCATGTTCACAAGTACCACCACCCAGCACAACAAAACTCGGAACACCTTCTGGATGCTCGCTTCGTTCGCCTCCCTGATGATGATCCTTGGCGGAATGACTCTTTGTCTGGCCAAGGAAACTCGTCTCGTTCTGCCGAATGCCGCACAACCGCTTTTGAAGACCGCCGCTCAGCCCGATCAGTTGCACGGTGACAGCGATTCGCCTGCCGCTCCTCTGATGGGCCAGAGCCGCAAGGTCGAACAGCCTCCTGATCTGATTCAGGTGGCCGTCAGACCGAACGCCCTGCGGCCTGCATCGACGGTCCCCGTTCGGAATGAGATCACCACTCCGTCTCAGCTTCCCGCGGCTGCTCCCGTAGCACAGCCACATGAATCTGATCCCGAGAAACTGCAACTGCGGATCAGCTCGCGGTACCAGGACCCGAAGATGCTGTCCTTGCTCAACAGCACGAACATGCGTCAGATGACGTCCCTGTTCCTCGAAGTCTCCCAGTCGATCGATGCCCGACACGTCAGCCCGACTTCGTATGAAGTTCGTACAGCTGCAGCTCTGAATGGTCTCATGCTCGCTCTGGACAACCCGGAATTCCTGGCAGTTGCCGGGGCTCGTGGAAACGACGCGAATCTCCAGCAGGCCACCGACAGTGTGCGTAAATTCCGTGACCAGCTCGAACTGCAACCCGCTCGTTCAGCTGAAGAAGCGATGGGAGTCATGCAGTGGGTTGCCACAACGTTGAATCAGCAGCTGGGAATTCGCCAGGAGATTGTCGCCCTCGAGTTCATCAATGCGACTCTCGACTCACTCGACAAGTATTCGTCTCTCATGCCCAACAAGGTCGGCAACGCTCCCAGTGCACAGGCCAACGTCTCAACCGCTGGCCTCGAAGAACGGATCGTTGGCGTCGGAATCGAAATGAAGAAGCACGACAACGGGGCCTTGATCATGGGAACCGTCGAGGAGAGTTCGGCTTCTGAAGCAGGACTCAAACGAGGCGACGTGCTGACTCAGATCGGCAGCCAGTCGCTGACCGGTATGAGCCTGAACCAGATTGCCGAATTGATCACCGGCCCAGCTGGCACCACAGTCGACATTCAGATCGACCGAACTGGCCAGAAGTATGGTGCCACCCTCGAACGTCGTTCGGTTTATGTCAGCAGTGTCGCCGGTGCCCAGATCGTCGATCCCACCCGGAAGGTCGGTTATGTGAAGCTCAAGCAGTTCTCGGAATCGTCCGCCGAAGACCTCGAGAAGGCGATGTGGAAGCTCTACAACAGCGGCATGAACTCACTCGTGATCGACCTCCGCGGGAACCCCGGTGGTTTGCTGACCGAATCGATCCAGGTCTCCGACCTGTTCCTCCCCTCGGGAGTCATCGTGTCGACCAAGGGCCGCAACGCCTCGGACAACACGACCGAAACGGCCAAGCGAGCCAAGACCTGGAACCTGCCTCTGGTCGTCCTCGTCGACGAGAACAGTGCCAGTGCCAGCGAGATCTTCGCAGCTGCGATTCAGGACAACGGACGCGGAGTCGTCGTGGGACGTCACTCCTACGGCAAGGGAACGGTGCAAACTCACTTCCCGCTGACCACAGTCTCCGGAATCCTGAAGCTGACGACAGCGAAGTTCTACGCTCCCAGCGGCCGCGAGATGGCCGGTGCGGGTGTCACACCTGACTACCTGGTGAAGAATGCCAACGAAGAGACCGCCACAACACTGGCCGAAGACAACGACTTGAAGCAGGCCATCGAAGTTGTCCAGACCGGATTGCCTCAGCAGATGGCCAAGGCTGCGGGTCAGGGGAAGAAGCTGAGTGTTCAGCCCGCATCGCCCCAGGCCTACGAAGAGCTGGCTGCTCCAACCTCGGAGCGGTAACACTTCGACCTCGGCTGACCGCGGAAACTTCCACGGATTGACAGACTCTGATCGACATCTTGGAAGCGACAACGCCACCGGGGCTCCCGACCCGGTGGCGTTTGTGTTTTTGCCCCGACCAACCCGAAGCGTCAGCGAGGGCGAGTGGGTATGTCACTTCAACATATCAGAGTGCAACGATCTTGATCTCGATTGATGTGCCGCGATGTCCACTCTTACGCTCGCCCACGCTGACGCTTCGGGTTAGTGAGATGGCCCCACACCTGACGGCCAGTGGCCAGGCAAACTCGATGGCTATGGCAGGCCGTTCATCTTCCGCAGCACCCATTCGGTCATCAGCAGTCCACAGAAGACCATGAAGACAAGCCAGTTGTTCCAGAGCGGAATCTCCTTCCGCTCGGTGACGTTCTCTTTGACCTGCTGGAATTTCTCGACGACGTTGCGGGCTCTTTCAATGGAATAGAACTGCCCTCCCGTCGTCGATGCCAGCTGTTCCAGCAACGGGCGATTCCCGCTGACATCGGCCAGTTCCGGAGACAGCTTCTCCAGAACCGACAGCTCCGCAGAGATTGGCGAAGGCCCGACTTCGGCGTTCTCGACGGTCAATTGAACGGAATACTCACCCGCTCGTAGCGACGTTGCCCGACCCGTCTGGACGAGTGGCCGCTCGGGATCAGGCTTCAGGTCAACAGTGATCTCCGGATGCTTGCTGTCGACACCACCCATCTTCAATACCGCGCGGGCCTGCAGCTTGGGAAACCGGTCCAGAAACCGCTGGTCCCAGCGGGCCACGATCACCGCATCGTCCCCTTCCCCGATCACCGGGCGTTCCAGCCCCAGTCGGACGAATTCATTCCCCGCACTCGCCTTGAACTCGGAAGCCCAGCGGCTGATCTG
>CANJZR010000206.1 GCA_947479075.1 Planctomycetaceae bacterium | reverse complement strand
CGACAGGCCATGATGTCCGTCGGAAGAGCGGTTGCCGGGCGATCGAGCCCGGCTCTCCACAGACGGGGAGTGTCGCGAGGTAGTTATCATGCGGCGGCTCCCCGATTTTTTATGCGCGATGGTCTGCGCCCTGACCGTGACAATCTGTTTGCCCTCGCATGCATTGAAAGCGGAGGAGCCGGTCGTAAGTGACCCGGTACAAGTCGCGGAAGCTCTCCCCGCCGAGGAAACCGACACCCCCATCAAGGGCGTCGGAGCAGAAGCCTGGGCGGAGATTATTCGCCTGGCGGTACTGGACTCACTGCCCGATGAATCGGTCGACGAGAAGAAGTGGGGCCGTCAGACGACGGTGTCCCAGTACCAGGTCAAAACACGGCACGGCTGGTTCCACGTGCGACCGGTCAACAAGCTCGTCAACCACGGTTTCTGGCAACGCCACACGGTCAGGTACCTCGATCCCGAAGAGACCCTGAAGCTGGAACTCCTGAACGTGCAGGATCCCCCGGAGGGTCCGTTGTCCTTCACCATGCGAACCATGCTGCAGGCCCGTGTGACGACTCAATTTGCGCAGTGGGTCTATGGAGTCAAAGGGATCAATGGAAAGGTCGACGCGAATGTCGCTCTGGCGATCGATGCCGATTGCACACTCGACATGAAATCGACACACAAGCCCGGCGATCTCCTGCCGTCGATCCAGTTGGTCCCGGATGTCACGGGACTGCGAGTGCGAGTCGTTGACATCGATGCCCGCCAGGTCGGCCTGGCCCGCGGAGATCTCGCCAAAGAGATGGGAAACGGCTCCCAGACCATCGTCAACGCCATCGTGAATGAGTACGAAGGCAAGATTCTCCGCAACCTGCGACGGAAGATTGAAAAGAACAAAGACCGCCTGCAAATCTCTCCGTCTCAACTACTGACGAAGAAGAAGCCCGAGCCCGCAAAATCCTCGGAAGCTCCGTCGTCCGTGACGAAGTGATCTCACAGATTCAGAGTTCGCTCTCTGTGACTTTTCCAGTCCTCTCGCAGCGACTCGATGCCGGGAAACCCCAACCCGCAGAATCGGCACAATCGATTCGCTGTTGAATTCGATTCAAGGCCGATTTGAATTCGGGACCGGTGAGCGAAATCTTCGGGTCGACCCGCGTGGCTGCTCGTAACCTTGAACGCGTCGACCTCGTTTCACCGGTTCCTCAGGCAGGCCCCATGCGTTCCGTTCTCATCTGCCAGCACGATGCCTCTCTCGTTCGCGAGATCATGCCCCGCTGGCTGCACAGCTTCAGCGATCTGGCAGGGATCGTGGTCATTCGCGATCAGAGCAGCCAGCGCTGGAAGAAGCTCAAGCGGAGCATCCAGAAGGATGGAGTATTCGGGACGCTCGACCTGCTCGCCTACCGCCTCTTCCACCGATTCCGTTATGCCGCAGCTGACCGGGCCTTTGAGCAGGAGATCCGCCGCACGCTGGGAGCCACCTATCCACCGGTCGATCATCAGGTCCCGATCCTCGAAACGACTGCACCGAACTCGCCCGAGGTGCAGGAGTTTCTTCGGAACTGTCAGCCCGATGTGATGCTTGCCTGCTGTAAGCATATTCTCAAGCCAGCAGTGTTCGAGCAGGCTCGCCTGGGCACGTTCGTCATGCATCCGGGAATCTGTCCCGAGTATCGCAACGCTCACGGCTGCTTCTGGGCGCTCGTCAACGGGGATGTTGAACGCGTCGGCATGACGATGCTCAAAATCGATCGCGGGATCGATACCGGGCCGGTCTACGGGTACTTCACCGCTCCCTATGACGAAACCACCGAGTCGCACCTCACCATCCAGAGACGGATGACCTACCACAACCTGCCCGGCGTGCAGCAGATTCTGGAGCAGATCGAGGCTGGCGGTGCTCCGACGATCTCCACGACCGGTCGCCCCTCAGCAGTCTGGGGTCAACCGACACTGACGAGCTATCTACGCTGGAAGCGGGCCGCGGGAAAACGTCGTCCAGCCTCCCCTTTGCCTTGTGATCGTCAGATGCTCGCCGAGAGTTCCGTGGGGTCATGATTCGCCTGATATGCGATCTCCACGCCACCAGCCCGCCCAGCAGCGCCCCGTTGACGGTCGCATCGACACTGTTACCATACGATGACGTGAGTCCTGTGGTAATCGCAAAAGAGCGGTGCAGCCGGGTAATGCGAAGTGACTTCGCTCAGCCCGGGTTGTGATTACCACTGTCGGGCTGCTTCCTTGTGACCGCCGGCCCAGATTAATTGAGATGTCGCTTCCCCCACTTGGCGCCCTGGTTGATCTTATTATCCGGTTGCGTCTCGCGCCGCCCGAGGCCCTCAGAAGCGTACAGGCTCTGATTACCTCACAATCCTCAGAAGAATTCGTCGATCTGCTGGAAAAACAGCAGGTCCTGACCGGATTCCAGATTGAACGGTTACGCACCGGTGATACCGACGGACTGGTTCTCGGCGACTGTAAGCTGATGTACCGGGTCGCATCGGGAAGCTTTGCCCGCTTCTATCGCGGAGCCAATGTCGTCACCGGCCAACAGCTGGGAATCAAGGTTCTGCGCGACCGCTGGGCCAATGATCCCGACTTCGTCAGCCTGTTCCGCCGTGAAGGTGAGATCGGCAAGCGGCTGATCCATCCCAACATTGTCCCGATCTACGAAGTCGGCTCCTCGGGCAAGTACCACTTCCTGATCATGGAGTTTGTCGAAGGGGGCAACCTCCGCGACTTCCTGAAGATTCGCAAGAAGTTCTCGATTATCGAGACCTTGAAGTTCGCCGTCGATGTGCTGAAGGGGTTGGATTTCGCCCTCCGACAGGGAATCACCCACCGCGATCTGAAGACGACCAACGTGTTGATGAGCAGTTCGGGCGTGGCCAAGCTGATCGACTTTGGCCTGGCCGCGGATGACTCGATCATCTCGAAAGCGAACGGGAGCGCCCTCCAGAACGCCCTTGAGTACTCGACACTGGAGAAACACACGGGAGCCCCGCGAAACGATCCTCGCAGTGACCTCTATTTCCTCGGTGGGATTCTGTTCGAACTGCTCACGGGACAACCACCCTATGCACGCACGCGGGATCGCGACGAACGCAAGTCGTTCCAACGGTATCGCGATGTCCCGCCGATCGAGACGATTGATCCATCGCTTCCGCGCCCGATTCGATCGATTGTCAACAAGCTGATGGACATCGATCCGATTCAGCGCTACCAGACGCCCACGGAAGTCCTGGGAGATGTTCAGCGGGCCATTCAGACCTCGAACAGTCAGACCACCCGAGAAGAGTCGGGCAAGCCCACAGTTCTCTGCCTGGAAAGCCGTCCCAAACATCAGGACTTCTTTCGCGATTACCTGACTTCACGCGGTTTTCATGTGGCGATTGTCAGCGACCCGCAACGGGCACTGAAACGGATCGCTGAGAACCCTCCGGAATGTTTGTTGGTTCTCGGCGATGCGTTCGGAGACGAAGTCGCCGAGTTTTTCACTCAGGCGATCCGTACCGGGAGAGATTCCAAACTGGCGGGAGTCGTCGTCCTGGCGGAATCCCAGAAAGATCTGGCGTCGCAAATCAGCGTTCCCCCGGGACGTGCACGCATCCTGATTCAGCCCGTCAACCTGCGCGAAGTACGGCAGGAGATCGAAACCGCGATCGAAGCGAGAAACAAGTCGTAGTCGGGCGATAACAGCTGACTGTCCTCGCAATCATCTCGGCTGTAGAGCAGAGCAGCGCTCCGACAGCTGACTGCCTCAGCCCTCGAATCTCTGGCTGCGATTGCTGCAGCGCCCCACGAACTTAGCGACGGTTCAAGTCCTGAACCAGACGGTCAACCGCCAGGGCCAGCTTCTCCGGGGTGTCGTACACACCCTGCGAAATCTGGGCGCGAATTTCGGCCAAACGCTCTGCACGGGCAGTTGCTCCCACATCCTGGCTTTGCAACAGGCGGGCAGCGGGCGAGATGACGACTTCATCTTGAGGAGCATTCAGGGGGTCGACGCCGGGGGCTGCACTGGGGACACCGGTGAACTGCACCGGGCGGACTCCACCTGCTCCACCGACGAATCCAGCTCCCGTGACTTCCATGACTGCCTCACCTTCCAAGCGTTCCATCCCTGCGGAGAGGTCCGACATTGTCGCATTCTCAGCTGAAACCGGGTGATCATAACCCGAGACGCGAGAACAGGGCAACATGTGTTCGGTGACAGCACACCCTACGGCAGCAGTAACACCATGGGAGACAACAACATCGATCCGGTTGAAAGGTTGCATCATCGCACCTGACAACCATCCTGGTTGGATCGTTACGCGTTCAAATCTCGCAAGGAGATTCCTCAATCTTGAGGGGCGAACGCGGCATCATGCAGACTTGATTCGGGCAAACTTGAGACATTTCTCAGTTTTCTCCCCGACATTGTAATTATCGACATTCCCCCGGGTCCGCTTCACAGATTCTCTGAAGAAGTTTTAGGTCCAGCCAATTCACGTCGCTCACTCGGCAGAATCGCAGCTCCCCAATCTCCCCCGACTTCACTCCCCTCCCGCGGCACTCATTCGAGATTTCAGGGTTCAAGAAAGAATGTGAGTGAAAGGCTACGAGGAATATGGGCAGGTCAGGGCGGTTCTGATGCGTGAAACAGCTCTTCCCATAATTTTCACGCGACCAGCTCCTCGCTGACAGACCGAGAAATCCACTTATCTTCACCGAGACGAACTCCAATCCATCTCCACGCTTTACGTTAGTATCCACTGCTCATCACAATGGAGTCGCAGTCGATTGGTTCGTTTTGCCTGATTGGCGGACCACAGCTGACAGATTACCGCAACTGTTGCACGGGAAAGCCTCTCCCTCATGGCCTCACGGAAGAACACGCCGCCCCCTGCCAAGCTGGAAGCAGACGATTTCGTAGCGATTCGAGATGTCCTCGCCCACTTGAACTTCTCGGGTGGTCGCCGCGATCCTCGATTTCTCGCGAATCTGAATCGTCTGTGGGGAAAGCTCGACGCTGCAGCCCCCGTTAAGGCACTCGAAACCCTGCTCCTCGCCGAGCTGGAGAAACTCCAGGGGACGTCCCCCGTCTTTGAAGATGTCCAGCAGGCCCGACAGGTCATCCCGCTCACGCTGGACCGGTTGCTGACGACCTATCGCGAACACCAAGCTGACCTGCTGTTCCATCTGAATACGCTCGACTATGAACAGCCGCTGCTGGTCGGGGTCTTCTTTGAAGCAGTGCTCGCTCAGGGCGCCCCATGGGACGATACCGACCGCATCGTTCAGGGGGCTCTCAAAACCGTCAATGACTTCGTTGGCTATCGCCCGATCCCGGTCCTCGAAAGTGGTCTGCGGTCAGAGATCTATGCCCATGAACGGTTCCGCCCGCTCCCGATTTATATGCAGGGAGTCGGTGCGGCAGTCGGGCCTTATCACGATCTGATCTCCGCGACGATGGAGTTCCTGAAGCAGGCCCCCAAGGACCTCCTGCTCGAAGCCCACTTCGATCTCGACCAGATGGAAGAGCTGGCCATCGACATGCGGTCGCATGACCATCTACATCCGGTTAACAAACGCACGAACTACATGTTTGGTGAATGGGACCCGCACCGCATCGACTCCAAGGGACACTACCGCCGCGTGGTGTTGCGCCGCATCATTCTTGACGCGTTGCTGGCGTGGATTGATGACCCCAAGTCTCGGACGCCCCGCGCGGAACGCCTGTTCGACGCCGCAGCTGCACTCTGCGGCACGATGCTGATGGCTTCGTCGATCAGTGGCTCCGGTCCAGGCGTTCACGACTCATCGGTCACACTGACATCGTTGCTCCCCGTGGTGGCCCGTCGCCGCGATGCCTTCTATCAGCGGCTGATGCAGCAGGTCGATGGCCCGCGGGCCAAACGCCTGAAGCGAGAAGAGCAACGCACTCAGCAACCCTTCGGTCACATCCGCCAGTTCCTGAACATGCATCTGGCCGGTTACGGTGCCCGGCAGATTCAGTACCGCGAGATCGCCTACCTCTACGCCAAGATGGGATACCCCGACGCGGCCCGAGAGCAGGCCGACGCGATCCCGGCCGCTTCGATTCGGTTTGAATGCGAGATCCAGTGCCGCATCGGTCTCACGCACCACGCGCTGAACCTGAATCGCCTGCCGGAAGCGGTCGAACTGGTCGTCGGTCTGTACGATCTGTTCCAGCGGGGGATCCAATGCGGAGCCCTCGTTGATCCATGGAACATTCTCGGCTTCCAGGGACAGTTCCCGCTCTTCACGTCGCGGGAAGACACGATCCCCGACAACCGCGTCGAGGTGCTGATCGAACTGATCGAAGATACCTTTGGAGCCTTCTCCCGAGTCCTCAGTGAATCCGCAGCTCAGGGCAACGGAGCCGCCCGCGAACGGGTTCTGACCGAATATCAGAAGGTCGCCGACTGGTGGGATCGCTTCGCCAGCACGACGGTCGAAGATCTGCCCAAGGTCTCCGGCCATGACAGCCTCGATGCCGCCACCCACGTCTCCGAGGCCCTCACCGAATGGAGACAGGCTGGCGAGGCGGCGGGGGACGTCGGGTTCTGGCGTCAGCACGTCGAAAAGTTTGAGTCGGCCCAGGCGTACGCCCTCGTCGTCGACGCTCTGCTCTACCGCAAGGATCTGATCGCGTCTCTGGCCCTGCTGATGCAATGGCTGAGTCAGTCGGATGCCGTGGGGTTTGAGTCGCCCAAGCATTCACTCTTTGCGATGCTGATCCGCTGGATGAAGCTGATCACCGGCCCAGCGGTCACGATGGACCAGGACGAGCGGGCGAATCTCCTCCGCCGGATGTGTGCCTTCCTGGAATCCACTGCCGACGAGATGTGGTCCGTCCCCCGCATGGAGGGAGCCGTCGAGCGGGCCCAGCGCGCAAT
>CANJZR010000205.1 GCA_947479075.1 Planctomycetaceae bacterium | reverse complement strand
GACTCAGTCATCAGATGGTGTGATTCATCTGGTCTACTCCTGGAAGATGAAGAAGGTCCGCCATGTCGCCTTTAACGAGGCCTGGGTCGCGCAACAGCTGAGCAATCCGCCGCTCGCGAGCAATGGGGGCCTGTTGTGATTGAGTGGTATTATCCCCTGCTCGCCTGGGCTGCGGTCCTGGCGGCGATGGCCCGTGGTTTGCAGGTCCTGTTCGGCGATCGCGGGCCGCGCTGGTTGCCGCTGCTGGTCGGCGTGGTGGCTTGGATCACGGTCGCGGGCCTGCCGATTGCCCGCTGGCTGCATGGGTTCAACTCCAACCTCAGCATCCCGCTCGTGGCAATTCTGTTGAATGCGTCGCTGTCCCCGTTTTGCGGTCGGCGATGGCTTGATGAGCGGGCACTGCGAGCTGGCCTGTGGTTCGGTGCCTCAGCGGGTGTGATTCTATACCCGATGGCAGCTGGATTTGGCGCATTTGACCCTTATGGCCTGGGCTGGCACTGGCCCGGTATCGAACTGGTCGTTGGCGGTCTCGCGGTGATGTTACTGTGGCGTGGAAACGCGTTTGGCTGGGTGTTGCTCGTGACCGGTGTTGCCTGGCGCATGGAATGTATGGAGTCGCAGAATGTCTGGGACTATCTGGTCGACCCGGTTTATTTCATCTTGAGTCTGATTGGACTCGTGGCACCACGTCGCAGAATCGCGACCGTGGACCGCGTGAGTTCCGACCCCGACCTCAGCGAAGGAACTGCTGTTCCTCAGCCATGACTTGTTTGAGCTCAGCCATGTTGGGGGATGTTTCGGATTCGGTCATGTTTTTCCAGCGGTATGAATCCCCGGAGCCGTTCTCCAGGATCACGCCATCGATGAAATAGGCTTTCGTGAAGTACGAGGACAGGACAGTTCCTCGCTCCTGGGGCAGCTTGAGCAGATGGGCTCCATTGGAGTAGTGATCGATCGGACTCTGGCAGCCCAGGGCCTCTGACATGAGAGTCGGGACGATGTCCTGGTGCAGAGAGAGTTTCGTCTCGACGACTTTGGTGGTCTGACCCGGAGCGTGGACCACCATGGGGACATGCGTCTGCCAGCGGGAGAAGTTGCTGCCATGGCCCCAGTAGCCCTGGCCGTTCTCGTTGAATTCCTCGGCATGGTCACCCGTGATAACGACCCAGGTGTTCTCAAGTCGTCCCTGGCTCTTGAGCTTGTCAAAGATCAGTTTGAGCAGAGCGTCAGTATAGTACAGACTGTTGTGGTAGTCGTTTTTGTAGGGTTTGGCGTCCGCTGAGCTGTAGAGAGCAAACCCCCCTTCCACGAGCGGCAGCGGTTGAAACCGCGAATACTCCTTGGGATAGACGTAGGGTGAGTGGGACGAAGTCAGAAACAGGAAGTCAAAGCGGGGAGCCTCTTTGTCCTGGGCCCCGTTGAACGTGGCGAGGTACTTGTCGATCACTTCTTGATCGTTTTTCCCACGGAACAGGTCTTCTGCTTTGGTGCGGGAGAAGAACAGCGGACGCAGCGAGAATCGATCGAGGTTCGTTGTGGTATAAACTCGCGACCGGTAACCCTGCTTGTGCAACGTTTCCGTGAACACGCTGGGGTTGGTTTGCATCGCTCCCTTGAAGCGATCGTGATAGCTCGCGTGCAGGCCAAACATCAGGCTGAACAGACCCGGAACGGTACTCGCCCCACCCGACAGGTGCTGGTCGAACTGTGTGGCGCTTTCCGCGAACGAACACAGGTTTGGCATGATCTCGGGACACACGCTGTCCTGTTGCCAACTTTCGAGAACGACAAAGAGAATCGACGGGGGCGAACTCAAAGGCTCACAGTGGATCGGTTCAATGGGGTAGATGATCGCGTCTTTATCGCCCGAGGCGAACTCGGACTGCTGGCCCGCGATCGGGGGATACACAGAGGGGAATGCCGCGCTGATCTTGGGTGCGTGTTTGTGGCTGGTGATCGGGTGGTACAGCGGAAAGAGCGAATCGACGGCGGTGATCTCCTCCCGCCCGTAGTGGCTGGCCCAGATGTGAGTGACGGAATTGAATCCGTACGTCGGAATGATCAAAGCCAAAATCCCGACCATGGCCCAGTACTGTCGTTCCGTAGTGCGGTAGGTCAGACGGTTGACGTAATAGATGATGACGCCCAGCGTACCGGCCACAAGCAGCGCCGCGATCTGGAGGAAGATCGGAACACCGATGTCATCGGGTGTCATGATGTAAGCCTTAAACAGAAGCAGGCTAACGTGGTGTTTGTAGAGGTGGAACACCGCGTAGTTGGCCAGCAGGTAAAGCAGCCACACCCACACAAGACACGGGGCCAACCAACTGGTGTACTTGCTCATCCGGGTGGGGAGCAGTCCCAGATTCACGGCAAAGACGCACCCCGCAAAGTGTCCCGTCACGCTGATGAGATACATCTTGGACAGCGTTGTCGGCAGCGAATGAGCCGCCGAGGCGTATAAGCAAAGAATGCCCAATGTGGCCACGATGGCAAAGAATGTCAGACTCAAATGTGCTCTGGCGATGGTCTTCATGTAAACTCATCCTTGAGTTTTGCGATTCATGTGCCGGGGAGGCTCCGTGGTCACGACAATTCCCTTACGGCTCCATCCTGAGAACAGGTAAGTCTTTAGAGTGAACTGTTGCCCCATAATCGTGATTTAATCTCCAAAACCTGTCAATGTGCGTTTTTCTGGTCAGCTGGGAAGGCTGACGCGGTTCGTTGTAGGCCAGTTCCTCAGTTTTGCTGACTTTCACCCTCCGACTTGATACGCTTGAGCGTCCTGGGTGGGGTTGCATGTGACTCCGCCTGAAGCCCCTCGGATTGACGTAGCCTGTGACACCGAACGACCAGAATCTCCCCGAGCTGTCAGCCATCCCTATCACGGTGTTGATCGTGGATGACGATGAGGCCCACGCGCAAGCAGTGGCGGACAGTCTGGAGCGAGGTGGGTGCGACTGCCGGATTGCCGGTTCGGGTCGCAAAGGGCTGGAACTGATCGAAGGCGAAAACTTCGACATCATCATTACCGATCTCAAGATGGACGAGATCGACGGGCTGGCCATTCTCCGCAAAGCCAAGGAAGAACTCCCCGAAGCTGAGGTGATCGTCCTCACCGGTCACAGTTCGATCAACTCGGCGGTGACCGCCATGCAGGCGGGGGCGTATACCTACCTCACCAAGCCGCTTGATATCCAGGAGTTGCGCCACTCAGTCGACAAGGCGGCGACACGCATCCGGCTCATCCGGCGGAACGCGGCCCTCAATCGACGACTCGACGAGAAGTTCGGTTTTGAAGGGGTGATTGGTAACAGCCCCGCAATGAACCGTGTCATTGAGCAGCTGAAGGCACTCGCTCCGACGGAAGCGACGGTGCTGATCTTGGGCGAGAGTGGTACCGGTAAGGAACTCGTCGCGCGGGCCCTGCATCAGAACAGTAACCGCAAGACCAAGCCATTTGTCCCGCTGAACATCTCCGCGCTGCCCGAAAGCGTGCTGGAGAGTGAACTGTTCGGGCATGAGCAGGGGGCTTTTACCGGAGCGGTGACCAAACGTGTGGGTAAGTTCGAGTACGCCAACGGTGGGACGCTGTTCCTCGATGAAGTCGGCGAAATGCCGTCGGAAACACAGATCAAACTGCTGCGAGTGCTTGAGGATCGTAAGATCACGCGCGTCGGCTCGAACGAAGAAAAGTCGATCAACGTCCGCCTGATTGCGGCGACGAACGCCGACCTCAAGGAAGGCATGGAAAAGGGGACTTTCCGTCGCGATCTGTACTATCGCCTGAGTGTGGTTTCGATTTACCTGCCTCCATTGCGGGAACGTCGGGCCGATATTCCGCTGTTGATCGAGCACTTCCTCAAAGAGTTCTCCAAGGTCTATGGCAAGGAAGTGCAAGGCGTCTCGCGGGCGGCCAAGCATGCCCTGATTCACTTCGACTGGCCGGGCAACATTCGCCAGCTGCGAAATACCATCGAAGGGATGATGGCCCTCGATCTGGATGGGTTGCTCGATGTCGATGATTTGCCGGATGACATTCGGCCGCTGGCCGTGAGCGAAGCCGATGCGACGACCTTCGGCACGGGAGCCGACCATCTGGTGGGGAAGCCGCTGGAAGAGGTCGAGAAGTTTTACATCCAGCGGGCTCTCGAAATCTCGGAAGGACGCCGTGAGGAAGCCGCCAAGATGCTGAATATCGGCGAGCGAACTCTGTACCGAAAGATCAACGAGTACGGACTCCGTAACTGAGCCGGAGGCGACCCGATGTTCGCTCAATTCTGGCAGCTGCTCACGAACTGGGATTCGCTCGACAGCTGGATCGTCGCCACGGGTGCGATCACTGCGATGGCCTGTTCGCTGCCGGGTTTGTGGCTGGTGCTACGTCGGCAAAGCATGATGGGCGACGCCCTCAGCCATACGGCATTGCCCGGCCTGGTCCTGTCGATACTCGCGGTCGTATGGGCGAGTGCGATGGGATGGATCGCCCCGGCACAGGTCGAGATCGCGACGCAGATCGCTCTGATCATCGGAGCTGTGTTCATGGGCATGATCACGACTCTTTTGACCGAGTGGCTGCAGAACCTGGCGCACATCGATGGAGGGACGGCGCTGGGAGTGATCTTCACCGGGCTATTCGCCGGTGGCCTGGTCTTATTGCGGGTCTTTGCCAACGACGCCCATATCGATGCGGAGTGCGTTCTGTTTGGGCGGCTCGAGGAGGTCTTGAGCGATCCGTGGTCGATCGGCGATTGGGAAGTGCCGAAGGCGGCTTGCCTGACAGCGATCCTGCTTGTCGTGAATCTGACGCTGACAGTCATCTTCTTCAAAGAGTTGAGACTGGCTTCCTTTGATGCCGAGCTGGCCACCACGCAAGGTGTCAACGCCCGGCTGGTCCACTACACCCACATGGCACTGACCGCTGCGACAGTGACAGCTGCGTTTCAAAGCGTGGGGAGCATTCTGGTGATTGCACTGCTGGTGGTGCCGGCAGTGACGGCACTTCAGCTGACCTGGCGATTGCGGACGGTGGTGATCGCGACGCTGATCATCGCGTGTGTGAGTGCGGTCCTGGGACATGTGATGGCCAAGACTCTGCCAGCCATGATCTGTGGACCGCTGGGGTGGCCAGAGATTCGCGATGCCTCTTCGAGTGGCATGATCAGTGTGGCAGCGGGGTTGTTGTTTGTCCTGGCAGCTGTCTGTGGACCGCGTGGCTTGCTGGTGAGTGGGTGGAATCGGTTGAAGCTGACGTGGCAGATTGCGGAAGAGGATGTGCTCGGGTCGCTCTATCGAACGGAAGAGTCGAGCGAGCCAGTCGCCGTCGCTGTGTTGAGCGTAGTGGCCAACGGTTGGTTGTCGTCATTGTTGCTCAGGAGCCTCAAGTGGCGCGGGCTGGCTCTGCCCGATGCGGGTGGTGGGTATCAACTGACAGCTGCGGGGCAGATACATGCCCGTGATGTGGTACGGCGGCACCGGCTGTGGGAGTCCTATATGCAGAAGCACTTCGCTCTGCCGGATGACCATCTGCACGAGACTGCTCACCGGATTGAACACTACATTGATCCTTCCCTGCAACAGGCTCTCACTTCGGAACTCGATGCGCCAGCGACCGATCCGCATGGGAAAGTGATTCCGTCTCCGGACATCCCGGAGCCCGACATCAGGTAAATCTGTTCTCTCTCTCCAGGAGTTGAAGATGGTCCGGCCATTCGTGGGAACCGCTCTCTGTCTTCTGTCTGCTTCGGGGCTGGCCGACGAGCCGGTCCGACCGAGGACATCCCCTCCAGAGATTGTCTCCTCGTGGGACGATCTGACGGAAGGGGTCAAGTCCGCCGAAGACTGGGCGAAGCATCGTGAAGTCCTCCATCAGCGGTTTCTCGACCTGATCCGCGATCAGCATAAGCCGGTCAAACCGGCGCTCGATTTACAGGTCCACGAGACCGTCGATGTCGAGGGGCTCTACTCCCGCCAGCTGATCAGCTATGCCGTCGAGGAAGGCGAGCGGGCACATGCGTATCTGGCGGTGCCGCATCGTGCTGCGGGCAATACGGAGAAACTTCCGGCGATCGTTGTGATGCACGGGACTTTCGAGAAAGGGATCGAACAGGCAGCGGGTCTGGTCGACGATGCGACGAAAGCTCACCTGCATCATCTGGCCCAGGCTGGGTATGTGGCGATTGCACCCGAGCATTTTGTCTCCGGGCGACGCATTCCACCCGAGGGTTCCTACGACACAACCCGCTTTCATCAGAAGCACCCGGAGTGGACCGCTGTCGGCAAGTTCACGTACGAGCATTCGATCGCGATCGACGTGCTGGAGACGCTCGATGTCGTCGACAGGGAGCGAATCGGAGCGATGGGGCACTCGCTCGGCGGGCAGGGGACGATCTTCCTGTCGGCATATGACAGCAGGGTGAAGGCCGCGGTCGACAACTGCAGTGCGGCGTTCTTTCGCCATAACGATCATGTCGAACATTGGGCTCGCGATCACTGGTACGTCTATTTCAAACACATTCGCCCCAAGCTGATCGAGGGGCAACTGCCGCCGATCGACTTTCATGAGGTGATGGCGTTGTCGGCCCCCCGGGCGTTCCTCGATGTGTCGGGGCTGAACGATGGGCCACGGCTGACCCAGAAACAGCGAGTGTTGATGCTGCTGAAAGTGGCCGATGTCTATGAGTTACTCGGGGTGCCGGAGAACTTCGAGTTCTTCGTTCACCAGCGCGGACACTCGATGCCGGTGGAAACACGGCAACTGATGGTGGCGTTCTTTGATTCGCATCTGAAGCCGAAGGAAGCGACTGAGGCGAGACGAGTGGTGAAGTAACAAATCGGGAGGGCGAAGCTCCTGCTGAGCCGCTATCGCCAACCGGCGTCCACTCTGACTAGCGGCTCATCAGGAGCTTC
>CANJZR010000204.1 GCA_947479075.1 Planctomycetaceae bacterium | reverse complement strand
GCACTCCAGCGACCCCGCCGGGGCGAGAAGTTCGGGACGGGAACGGGGAGATACAGACATGGGAAGCCACCGATATGAGTTTGGTAACCCATTGTACCGGCTCCGGGGACATCTCCGTAGTAAACCATCGACGAATGAGGAGAAATCAAATTCGGGCCAGGCAATCGATTGAATTTCAACAAATCAAGAGGCACTTGACTCCATCGATATCGCGGAGCGAACACGACGGATCCCAAGAATACACGCTCCCAGCATGGCAACGGGCATCACAGCCTTGAACCAGACCGGATACGGCAACATGGCCACATTGAATACCACAGCTGCGATCAATAGCAGAGCGACCACGATTCCCGCAGCGATTCGGCCGATCTTCGTCGCGACCCACACAGCCAGGAAGGCGGTCGCCCCCCAGAGCAGCACAACCACTCCCAAAACCCAGTGTGGATAGCGGGCGACGTGCTGGCACATTTCATCCATTGTGCCTTTGAAGTCCGCAGGCAGAGGGTGGACGATCGCGCTGAACCCTTCGACACCAATGACCAGCACGAACGCGAGAATCATCCCCGCGACGATGCCGGCAATAGTCATCAGGATGGATTTCATCGGGCAAGTCCTTGAGTTGGCCGGAAACGACCGCTCTCATGAATCGTCGCATCCGCTGGGGGCACTGACAGCTGGTCGGCTCGAAAAGAGGGCCTATGATGGGTCAGTGTACACAGCCTTTCGAGGAATATCTCTATGCGTCTCCTGCATACGATCGCCTGTTGTCTGGTCATTCACACCTACGCCTGGAGTGCTGAACCCGCGACGTGGCCGCAGTGGCGTGGCCCCAACCGCGACGGGACGATCAGTGCCCCGGCCTGGCCAGCGAAAGTCGACGAAGCCTCACTGAAGCCAAAGTGGCAAGTCGAACTCCAGCCCAGCTACTCGGGCCCGATCGTCGCCGCTGACCGGATCTTTACCACCGAAACCCGCGACCGCGAAAGCGAGTTCGTCATGGCCTTCGACCGGAAGACCGGAAAGAAGCTGTGGGAGGTTGGCTGGCCGGGTTCGATGAGCGTCCCGTTCTTTGCGAAAGAGAACGGCAGCTGGATCCGCGCGACTCCGGCATACGACGGCGAATCGCTGTACGTGGCGGGGATGCGTGATTCCCTGGTGTGTATCGACGCCCAGACCGGCAGCGTGACGTGGCGGGTCGACTTCATGGACAAGCTGAAGTCGGAGCTGCCCGCGTTCGGCATGGTCTGCTCGCCACTGGTCATTGGTGAACATGTCTACATCCAGGCGGGAGCCAGCTTCCTCAAGCTCAACAAACGCAACGGAGACATCGTCTGGCGGACCCTGCAGGAAGAGGGCGGCATGATGGGCAGTGCCTTCTCCTCGCCAACAGCCACGACCATCCTCGGAGTGCCGCAGATCCTGGTACAGACCCGGACCCGGCTGGCGGGCGTCGATCCCGAGACCGGCAAGGAACTCTGGGGGCAGGACATTGAAGCTTTTCGCGGGATGAACATCCTCACGCCGGTGGTTTACAAGGAACAGGTCTTCACCTCGGCGTACGGAGGTCAGTCTCACTTGTTCCAGCTGGAGAAACAGGGGAATGAGTGGAAAGCCCAGGAGGCCTGGCAGACTAAGCAGCAAGGCTACATGTCGACCCCGGTAGTGATCGATGGGCACGCTTATCTGCATCTGCGGAATCAGCGGTTCGTGTGTCTCGACCTGGCCACCGGCGAGGAGAAGTGGACCACCAAACCGTTTGGCAAATATTGGAGTCTGGTCGCGAACGGCAACAAAATCCTCGCCCTGGATGAAACGGGAATCCTGAGGCTCATCGAAGCGAACCCGAAGGAGTACACCCTGCTCGACGAACGCAAGGTCTCCGAAGAATCGGCGTGGGCACATCTGGCCGTCTGCGATTCCGAGATCTGCATCCGCAGCTTGCGACAATTGACCGTGCTGGAATGGTCCGAGCCACAGTCGAAGTAGTTGCGGAAATTTCTGCAAAAATCTCTAAATGCGTCGAGATTGATTTCAGTGCGGCAATTGTGGCTGGCCATGCACGAGCAAACTCCCTCAGGATCGAATCGCCGTTGACGAAGAAGGGCTCTCGCGAGATAAGCCCGCGCTAGTGTGTCCATCCGCGACGAGCGGGAAGGCACGACTCCCGTTCTATCGTCTTGCGGGCAATTCATGCGACAACTCACTTTCGCTGCCGCTCTTCTCGCTTGCGTGCTCTGCTGCCTGACTTGCCAGGCCCAGTCAGCCGCGGACATCTATTTTGAAGAGACTGACGAGGACCTCTGGACGGCCGACACGTTTGTCGGTGATGCAGATGGTCCTGACTGGGGCTTCGACGCTCCGCATCCGTCCCAGCATGCCGGACTGCTGGGCAAAGTGTTTATGCAGCAGCGGTATCTCCAGCTGGGGGTTGACGATCCGGATGTCCGCAGAATCGATAACTCATTGCAGGGATTCGACTCGCTCATCAACCTGCCAGTGATGACACTGGAGACCGACGTCCCACTCGATTTCGACCTGTTTTTCGGTTACTCCAACGTCGGTCTGAAGGGCTCAACTTACTCCGGCCTGCCAGCCGACCTGCTGGTCGCTGTGAATGGAAAGTCCGAGAGCTATTCGCTGGGGACCTCGATCTACCTGACTCAGGCGGAACGCTGGCGGCCATTCATCCAGCTCGGAGTCGAATACAGCCAGGCAGACTTCGATCTGACCATGAAAAATGCCGTCGACACGTACGCCGAGAATTTCGTAGACGGCCAAACCGATGTGCTGTTCAACGCAGGCTTTGAATACGACCTGTTCGATGTCCTGGGTTATCGCATGACGATTGATTGCGAAACGGGGGGACGGTTCCGGGACTCACTCCTGCTCAACGACCTGATCCTCTGGCCCCACGAGAAGATCTTTATCCGTGGCGGTTTGGCTACGTCATTGGAAGGGGGCGGAGTCGGTTTCGCAATCGGAGGCGGATTGACCTTTTAGGGTCATCGGCATCATCAGTGAGAGCGAACGCCACTCACTGATCGGCAGAAACGACGGGAGACAGAGTTCAAATCGTCTCCAAATGCCGTTGGCAATTGACCGAGAACTTCACTCCGCGATATAGCCCCGCACTCAGCAGGCAGTGGTTGCCGGCAGCCATTCGGGGGAATAGGACTCTTCGGCGGATTGGACTGAGCTATGAGATTTATTCCCACCCAGGTCTTACTGTTCGCGATTGGAACGTGGTGCGTGATCTGCTCCGGCCTGAAGGCTGAGGAGACGCCCCCCGCACCCGTCAATGCACACTCCATCGCGCCGGGAAAAACGGTGACTCCCGCGCCGATTGTGACCAGCTCAGCCCCCGTCGACACAGAGGTCATTACAGCTGACGGCTCCCCGCAAGGAGTTGATTTTGACTTCAATGGGGTCAACTCCGTCTTCGATGACTCCTCAACGGAACAAACTCCCGGCCTGCTGGGAAAGATCTTCATCCAGAATCGATATCGCTATCTGGATGCGGCAAACAGTGCAGTGGGAGACTCCTGGCAGGGCTTTGACGCCTTACTCAACCTGCCCGTGTTCACGATCGACACCCCGACTCCATTGGATGTCGACGTGTTTGCGGGATACGTGAACATGGAGATTAAAGGAGCTCGCTCGTACCGTCCTGACATCCAGAGCGAAGCGTTCAACCTCGGTGCGTCGATCTATCCGTCGCGGACTGCTCCCCTGCGTCCATTCCTCCAGCTGGGAGCGAGATTCATTCAGACGGAGTACACCGCCAGTTCGGGATATATGACCGGCACTCCGTGGAACCTGGCCCCGATTCACGTCGATCGAAACGATACACGGCTCATTCTCAATGCCGGTCTGGAATACGACATATTCGACTCCCTGGCATACCGGCTGACTCTGTTCGCAGAGACCCAGGACCAGTTCGAGGACTCCGCCATCATGAATGAATTCATTATGTGGCCCACACAGAGGATCTTCCTGCGGGGCGGATTTACGACGGATCTCTCGGGCTACAATTCTGGCTTTCTGGTCGGTGGTGGGCTGGCGTTCTAGGCGGCTTCCACAGTGGAAACTCAAAACAAAAAAGCTCGGGTCGATCACCCGAGCTTTTTCGATTTCCGGCGAGAGTCCAGGCAGAACTATCGCTTCTTTTTCTTCGGAGCTGGCTCTTCTTCCTCGTCATCAAAGGCGTCGCCGAGGTCATCGTCGTCATCGAAGTTGAACTGGTCTTCGTACTCCTCGGCCCCTGCTTCTTCTTCGGTCGAATCGAAGAGTTGACCGTCATCGTCGTCCAGGACTTCCTCGTCCACTTCGGCGAACTCGTCATCGTCATCCGCAGGCTTCTTTTTCGCAGGCTTCTTAGCACGTGCAGCGGGCACCGCAGCTGCGGCGACAGGGGCCGGCCTAACTGCTGGCCCGGAGGGACCTGCGACCAGAAAGATGAACGGGCTCAGAGCCAGCAAGCCACTCAGGACAATCAACGTCCAGACGATGATCGTGACCACGGTCGGCATCGACTCATTCGCGCCAAAGACTGCGCCCACGCAAACATAGGCCAAAAAGCCCGCCGGAATCGCCATCACCAGCGACGATAACGCCAATCCGCGTTTGCTCATGATTCACCCCGCCCATCAAGGCCGCATTCGGGCATCGACGACATCCGCTCTGCTGACCAGATGAATCGTACGCCGCTGGTCTGACACCTTGCAAATTGAAAGGTCCAGAACGGGGCGTTCTGGCGAGCAGAACGCCCCGTTTCAGGCCGATCGGCTCAGCGATCGCCCTGTCTCCATCCTGACCCGGCCAAAGCGAGCAAACTCAGCCAGTTTTCTAGAATTGGATCGTTTCCGTGGAGTGGTTGACACACTCTCGATGACCGCTGTACGGCGTATAACCCTGCCAGATTGTCGATCCGCGGCGACTGAAGAGGACTTCTCACCGGCGGATTCTGCCCTTTGCCTGAGGCAATCACCTCGGGGCAGCAACTCCATCTGGACACTTTGGACAGCTTCGCGGACAACCTCCCCAGCTCAATCACAGATTGTCCGTTCAGGATTCCGTCATGCGCACTTCCCGCATTCCTTCGACCGTCGCCCGCTCTGCCTCGATTCGTTCCTGGGCGCGAGTGGGGCTGTGTCTGGGGCTGGCGTTCGCATCTGTCGGATGCCAGATGGTCAGCGAAACCCTCAAAATGAAGGACCAGGCGGGTTCCAATAATGAAGACCCGTGGACCACTCAAGCCGGGTCCGAGGGCCGTGCGGGCCGCCCTCTTGAAAAAGAAGCTGACCCGCTCAACCTCCGCCGATTCCTGATGTCGGAAAAGGCGATGGAGATTGAGCGGAACTGTGGGTATGAGTGAGGCAGTGAAGTCGTCGACAGTCAACCGTTTTCAGTAGTCAGTCAGTGGGACTTCCAGAGGCGGATTCGTGAGAGATCCACGAACGCACGTCCTTGCTGAGATCTGCCCTCTCCCCCAAAGCTACTTCCAGTACTTTTGCGTGACATAGAAGATCGTGGCTGGGGCTGTCAGTACCGCGAGCCAGGGCAGCTTGAAAACGAACCCGGGCAGCGTCAGAACAGCCGTGGGCCATACGCCCCAGATCAGGAGCGGAATACACGGGATCAGAATGCTCCAGCTCATCGCGATCAGGCCGATTTGCTTGCGTTTCTGCTTCTCGTCCGCGTTGAGATCCTCAAACCGGGCTCCAGCGGGTGCCGCCTTGGCAGCGGGCTTCGCAGCCTTTTCCGGCTTCGAGGGAGCAGACTGACCCGCTTTCGCGGGCTTGCCACTTTTGGTGGGCGGAGGCGCAGCGGCAGCAACAGCGTTCGGATAGGGAATTGCCTCATCCCGCATGCCCGGGGCGTAGTACTTGGAGATCGCCTGGCTGATGGACCGGGGAGTTGCGAGTACGGGACGCATCGGTACCCCGTATCGCAGCCGCATTTCATCTTCCAGTTCATGTTCCGGCATATCGATGCAGGCGACCAGCAGCCGGTCGTCATCGACAAAGAGTGGAATGATCGAATGCCGCTTGACCAGCGCTCGTGGCACCGCATCCAGAACATCGTCTTCGGGCACCATGTCGTCGAGATCGACATAGGACAGGCCGTGATGCTGTGCCAGGGCCTGAGCTGCAATGTCGGGTTCCACCAGCTTCATCTGGACCACGGCATCGCGATCGGAAAGGCCCCGTTTCGAGGCAAACTCCTCGGCCTCGCGATGCTGGTCTCTCGCAAGTTTTCCCTGTCTGACCAGGATGTCGAGGAAGGGCTGGCGGCCAAACTTGTCCCGTACCGCCTCAAAAGTGCGGCCCATGCTTTCGTCGTAATCCCGCTTGCGCTCCGGATCGGTCAGGCAGAGCATGGCCTTCGCGATCTCGTTCAGGAGTTCCTGCGACTGGACGGAGTACTGCCCTGTGGCGTACTTGCGGACGTGCGCATTCAGCTTCTTGTAGTTCGCACGAACTTTCGCAACGTCGTCGTCGAACTGCCGCAGACGCAGGAGTTCGTAGTGGTCTGGGGGGCGAGGCCCTTCAGGGATGCCCAGCCATTCCTTGTAGACGTCCATCTGTGAATTCCATCCTTGACTGCGAGGGGCATGAAAGCCGACAGGGCTTGATCGTCGGCTCGAACGGAAAACTGAAGATGATTTTTGCGAACAGGCAATACCAGCTGCGAGCCACCCGAGCGATGCGGACTCCCGAGTAGGAGCCAGTGTCTCGACCGACTGGCCGAGACACTGCACATCTCATTTACTCGACGCTGTAGTCCTTGGCCAGGATCTCGAAGGTATCGACGCCATCGTTGGTCAGTCCGGAATCGCGAACGATCTCCGTCTTCGCTTCCTGATTGCTCGTCAGCTCACGAGCCGTGGCACCAATACGACCGTTCTTGTCGTACT
>CANJZR010000203.1 GCA_947479075.1 Planctomycetaceae bacterium | reverse complement strand
CCGGTGAAGATCTTCGTCCAACAGGACCTGCCCCCGTGGCTCGTGCTCCCGTTCATGTTCTGGCTGGGGGCCTGCATCGGCAGCTTTCTGAACGTCTGTGTCTATCGAATTCCGCTGGCGAATACGCTGTGGGATCAGCTCAAGAGCATCGCGAACCGCGGTTCGTTCTGCCCCCGCTGTAAGACGCCGATCTGCTGGTATGACAACGTGCCGATCTTCGGGTGGTTGTCGCTCCGAGGTCGGTGCCGAGCGTGCGGATTGCCGATCTCGATGAGATATCCGCTGATTGAGCTGCTGAACGCGCTCCTGTTTGTACTCGTCTACTGGCTGGAAGTTCCCTTCGGGTTCAGCCAGGAGCTGTCGCTGAGTTCTGCCTACGCTGACCTGGGGCCGCAAACGATCCCAGGGCTGGGCAGCATTTCGCCGTTGATGTTCCTGCACTTGCGGGTCGCGTTTCATCTGGTGCTGATCGAGGCGATGCTTGTCGCCTCGCTGATCGACTGGGATCAGATGATCATTCCCGATGCGACGACAGTGCCGCAGACAATTTTTGCCGTCCTCGCTTCGACCTGTTTCGGGATCCTGCATCTTGTCCCAGCCTGGCACCAGGACCCGCATCTGCTCCGCGACTTTCGGATTACTATCCCCGAGTCGTTGCATCCCTGGCTGACGCCCGAGTGGAGCGTGCCCGCATGGTTCACGACTTCGCCACATCTGCATGGATTACTGGTCAGTGTCGCCGGTCTGGTTGTCGGTGCGTCGCTTGTCGCGGTGGTCCGGATGATCGGTTCTCGCGTCTTGCGTCGCGAGGCGATGGGCGAGGGCGACATCTTCCTGATGGCGATGGTCGGTGCGTTTCTTGGCTGGCAGGCGACCGTGATCGCCTTCTTCCTGGCAGCGTTTCTGGCCTCTGCTGCTCAGATCGTGACTCTGTCCTTCAAGCTCGACAAAGAGATCCCCTACGGACCGTACCTCAGTCTTGGAACGCTCATCGTCATGCTGAGTTGGAGGGAAGTCTGGGAACATTTCGCCCGGCGATTCTTTTCGCTCGGACCGATGCTGATCCCCTTGACCTTGATGATGTTCGTGATGTTCCCCCTGTTGCTGTTCATGATGCAGGGGGTCAAGTGGTTGCTCGGCATCCCGCTTCATCCACCGGAGCCGGCAGGCGTCTGGACCGCAGCTGACCAAAACCAATTCGTCGCCAGTGAAAACGCCGACCGCCACCAGGGCCGCTGGCCCACCACCCCCGACTGGCCCGGCGACGCCTCCGGCCGAGGGACAATGTTCGTGGAGCAGTGGAAGAATCCGATCTAGGGTTGTTTTAGCTTCACCTTCTGGTCGCCGTTTGAGGAAACTGACTCTCGATGTCTGATGTAATCGACACCTTGGAATTGGCTCAGAGCCGTCTTCCGCGAACATTGGCGGTGATCCAGACCGGGGTTGAGCGTGGGCTGCATTACGGCATCCAGCTGTTCGCCTCACGCGATCTGCAGCCGGTGGTCGATCTGGCTGTGGGTGAGAATCAGCCGGGCGAACCGCTCACGAGTGACATGATTCTGCCGTGGCTCAGCGCGGGTAAGCCGATCACTGCTCTGGCGGTGATGCAACTCGTGGAAGAGGGGCGACTCGACCTCGACCGGCCTGTGATGCAGCTGATCCCGGAGTTCGGTGAGGGCGGCAAAGAGACGATCACCGTCCGGCACCTGCTGACGCATACGGCGGGAATTGATGCTGTCGCCCTCGGCTGGCCGGGCACGCCGTGGGACGAGATCATCGCCCGGATCTGCGCGGCGCCGCTCAAGCCCGGATCCATTCCCGGCGAGACGCCCGCTTATGACCCGCAGCGCAGCTGGTTCATCCTGGGCGAGATCGTCCAGCGCTTGCGGGGACGCCCCATCGCCGAGTGGCTACGAAGCGAGATCTTTGAACCACTGGGCATGAAGAACACCTGGCTGGCGATGCCTGCGGCACTCTATGAGATGTTCGCTCCGCGGTTGGGGGCAGTCCATGTGACCAACGCGGGACAGCTCAAACGCAACCACTCACATCTCCAAGACGCGGTGACTTCACCCGCACCCGGCAGCAGCTGTCGCGGTCCGATTCGTGAGCTGGGACGGTTCTATGAGATGATGCTCTGTGAGGGGACGTGGAAAGGCCGCCAGCTGATCTCTCCCGAGACCTTCCGCTTGATGACCTCCCGGCATCGGATCGGGATGTTTGATCAGACCTTCCAGCACACGGTCGACTTCGGTCTGGGGGTCATCGTCAACTCGAACAAGTATGGGGCGAACACGATTCCCTATGGCTTCGGACGCCGGGCGTCGGAGGGCTCGTTCGGGCACGGAGGTTCGCAGTCGTGCATCGGGTTTGCCGACCCTGAATTTCGCCTGGCAGTCGCAGCTGTGGCCAACGGCTACCCCGGTGAGGTTCCGCACAACCGCAGGTTCCGCGATCTGTTGACCGCCCTGTACGACGACCTGCTGGGACCGCCGGTCTGAGACGGTCCGATGCGTTTGGACGCGGGGGGGCTTGGAAAGTTCTACGAGGCCGAATGTCCAGTTCGCTTGTCGAACAGGAACTCACACGGCTCCAGGCGGGCTCCATCTGCATCCGCCACGGCAAAGTCGGTCGGTCCCCAGAGTGACACACCCGCGTACTGGCCAGACTTGTTCAACAGGTAGAGCTTCAGGCCGAAGTTCGGCTTACCGTCCTTCCCGAGCAGGTGTGGTTCACGCGTATGGGCGACCACTCTTTGCAGTAGCTCCAGTCCCGCCTCGCGCGGGTGGGCTCCCTGCCGCATCAATTCCACAGCTGTGGCCGAGCTGGCGTGTTGCAAGTTCGCCTCACCGCGACCTGTACTGCCACAGGAGCCGACCGCGTTGTCGCAATAGAGCCCGGCTCCGATCACCGCAGAGTCACCGACTCGCCCCGGGATTTTGAAGGCCAATCCACTGGTGGTCGTCGTGCAGGAGATGTCTCCTTGCGGGTTGATCGCCGAGCAGTGAATCGTTCCTGTCGGACGTTCGAGAGCTTCGGACCGTTGGTAGACCAGAGCATCGGTTCCCGGAACGTCATCCGCTTCGAGCTTGAAGAACTCACGCACTTCCGGGTCCACGTCATCGATTGCCGGGGCAATCCAGTCGTCCCGCATCGATCGAGTCCGCTTCCAGTACATCCAGATCTTACGGGCCTTTTCGGTCAGCAGATTTTCTTCCTCAAATCCATTGAACTTCGCAAACCGTCGGGCTCCCTTACCGACCAGCAGCACATGATCGGTCATCTGCATCACCAGTTGGGCGACGCGGGCCGGATGACGAATTCCCTGAATCCCCGCGACCGCTCCCGCCCGATGTGTTGGCCCATGCATCACAGCTGCGTCGAGCTCGACCACACCGTCTTCATTGGGAAGTCCGCCATACCCGACGGTCAGGTCATTCGGGTCGTCTTCAACCAGAGACACACCAGCGATCACCGCATCCAGCGGATCAGCCCCCGCCATCATCACTTGAAAAGCCCGAGCAACGGCCCCTAGACCATTCGCGGAAGAGATCACACGGGGAGTGAATTGTTGCGACATGCGGAGTGCCTAAAGGGGACTTGGCCAAACGATGAGTTTTTGGCGCTCAACTGACACAGGGTCGCATCGCGTTTGAGGGAATCGCTGTGAAATCGTCACCACTGCAAGGTTCAAATTCCTCGGGCCAACAAGCATTCATTCTGCAGAGCACGCGATTCTGAAGTGGGGCGTCAGAGTTGACTCGTTCTACTGAAATCTGAATCACAGAGCACTCATTGATCAGCTTCCACACATCTTGTGCTAGATATCGTGGCAGGTAGCCAATCATGGCTCGGTCACCTTCCGTTCGGACAGCAACGGCGTACTGGTCGTAGTCATTCTGGATGTCGAGCATCAGCTTCAATTTTTCATTGACTTGAAGATTCTCAATCCTCTGAAGAGCCGATGGGTGTAGCCACCGAATTCCGTGAAGGAAGAATTTGTTGAAATAGCTCCCATTGGAATCTGGTTTTGGACAGGGAAAGACTTCCAGTGCGTCCGTTTGCCGCAATCCCTCGGAAACACCAAGGATCACAATCGGGTCAGGAGGAGAAGCCGAATCAAACCCTCCCCAGTGCAAGAAGTCTTCGTATTCCGGCCGAGATTTTGACAACAAGCGATTGGCAAAAATTGGAAAAAGCTGTTCAGACTCATAGACTCGCTCCAGATCGTCCATTTGAGTGAACGGTCGAAAGCCTGCCTTCTTCGCGCCTTGAGTATAGAAGAAACGATAAAGTCCTTGGTCATGTTCTAAACGCCCAACTGGACGCCACCCGTCACTTGGGTTCGCAGGTCGCCAAGCCACAAACAGAGCGTTCATTTCCCGAACTCCAATTCCAACAACCGCTGTCGGTTGATCTTCAGCAACTCCTGTGTGAACTGCCGACACACATCGCTCATGCGGTCAGCGGGCACGCTATGCAGAATACTGGAAACTTCTGCCTCAGAGACAGCCCGAAGACGTTCCCTCCAAATTGTAGCCGCTCGAGGTGATTTCTTGGAAAATAGCCGAAATGCATCCATGAGTAACAGTGGCTTTCCGTCCGTGATGGAACCGAAAAACGCACTTCGGCCTTTTGCCGCAAAGGCAGGTGTAGAGCGATTTTTGTCGCGAGTTGTCATGCGTTCTAAACGTTCGGAATCAAGGAGGTTTCTGGCGAAGCCTGCTCCTTGATCGAAGGTGGGAGCTAGAGTGAGTCCTCGATCCTGAGAACTGTCCTGAAGGACTCCCCAATTCTCATGATGCCGATCTGGATTTGCGATCCAAGCGTCAAGCAGAACATAGCCGACGAACACTTCGAGCGCCGTTGAAATTCCATCTGGAAGATAAGTTGTCCACTCAGCCGATGGTTTATTTACCCAGGAAAGAACTTCACAGACTGCATCGACCGTGTGTTGTTTGACTTTGTACCCTTCATCGCTCGGGTAACCTGCTGAAAAGGCCAGTAAAAGCTGATTTCCGAGTACCAAGTTGCGAGGCTTCTGTGCCATGTTCTCACAAATGACACCACGACAGCTTAACTGACCGCCTCGGTATTCAGCCGCCAACTCATACTCGACATGAGGCAAACCAATAAGTTCGCAAAGACAGCTGGCGACCACCTCTGCCCAGTCTTCACCGGTTCCACGAGCCTCTGCTTTAAACAACAGTCGTCGCTGGCCATCGCGAAACCAAAATTTTGGTTTAGTCCCCAACTGTTCAAACTGCTCTGCTTTTTCTCTGTCAACGCGATGAATTGGAAACATCATCGTGAGTTGACTCCGAATCAGGCTACATGAATGCACAAAACCGGGACAGCGATATCACTGTCCCGGTTCGGTTACAGGAAATGGTTCTTCTCACTTCGCTGCGGCCAGAACCGTGTCGTAGTTCGGGTGATCTGCGATTTCGGAACAGTATTCCACGTGCTTGATCTTGTTGTCGGCTCCGACCACGAAGATCGCCCGGGTCAGGCAGCGGTCGAGTGGGCCGCCGGTGATCAGGACGCCGTAGGATTTGCCGAACGCGACAGTCCGGTGATCGCTCAGGCTGGTGACCTTGTCGACGCCTTCGGCACCGCACCACCGCTTCTGACCAAAGGGGAGGTCGGTGCTGACGACCAGGATCGCCACATTCGGCAACTTCGCAGCTTCGTCGTTGAATCGCTTGGTCTCCGCATGACAGACGGAGGTGTCGAGCGATGGAATCGTAGCGATGATGCGCGTCTTCCCGGCAGAAGCGGCGAGTGTGACATCTTCCAGCCCGTTGTTCTGCAGAACAAAATCGGGAGCTGTGTCGCCGACCTTCAGTTCGGTGCCGGAGAGAGTCACCGCGTTACCTTTAAGAGTTACGGAGGCCATTTGTGTTCCTTTTGAGTGTGAACCGCTCGGGGCGGCTTGTGTTTGATGATCCGCTTACTCAGTATTGCGGGTCTGTGTCGTGTTGCAAGTCTTAGGTCCGGGAGTCCTCGCGCGGTGGTTGATATCGCGTCCTTCCTGCAGCTTCTGATTCTCCTCGCCAGCATGAGCGTCTGGGGGGGGATTATTCAGAAGCTCCGTCAGGGGCAACCGCTCCTCACTCGCCACGTCCCGGCGACTCGACCTCGACCGTATCTGTCTGTGGCGATCGCACTGATCTGGATCTTCATTCAGTGTGCCACGATGCTTCTCCCGGGGAGCTCCACCCATTCGGTCGACAAGTTTGATGAGGGGGTGGCACTTGGACTGTTGTTGTACAACCTCTGTATTCAAGTCATCACTGCCTGCGTCCTGATCGTGAGTCTTTCACGCCTGGGAAGCCAGGGGCTGACGCGGTTTGGATTCGATTTGCGTCATGCGAAAGAGTCGATCAGTGTCGGGATCATGGGGTACTTCGCCGCGGTCGTCCCGGTCATCCTGGCCAATCTGGCGATCCTGCCCCTGCGCACGGAGGACAATCAGCATATCTTCCTGCAGATTCTCAATGCCCAGCAGTCTGTCCCGCTGGTGGCGCTGATGTCTGCTTCGGCGGTCATCATGGCTCCGATTGAAGAGGAACTGCTGTACCGAGTGATCTTTCAGGGAACGCTTCAGCGTTACTTGACGCCATGGGCTTCGATCATCATATCCTCGGCCATCTTCTCCGCTGTCCATGGGTTCCCCGATGCGATCGGGCTGTTTCCACTGGCACTGGTCCTGGGATATCTGTACTGGCGGACGGGGAGTTATCTGACCATCGTGACGACGCATGCTGTCTTTAATGGAGTCACAGTCCTGCTCACGTTACTGAGTCCTCAGGGGTGAGTTGATCGAGCGCACGGAGTGGTTGTGAGCGACGTGATTCTGACGGACTCGCTGAAACGCACTGCTCCGTGGTAGGGTATTGAGGCTGGCTGTCGCAAGTTGGCGTCTGCCATTGTGATCACGTATCCGCCCCGTTTTG
>CANJZR010000202.1 GCA_947479075.1 Planctomycetaceae bacterium | reverse complement strand
GTCTCACAATACCCAAACCGCCTCTGTTCTGGGTATGATCTCGATAAACCATGACGACGTGATTTTCAGGACGATGGAGTGATCTCCCCAGTCACGTTGCTCTCATCCGCTGGAAGGGAACGAGGATGCTGCTGCCGAAGTTGAAACGAATTTTGCTGAGTGGTGTATCTCTATTTGCTGTACTGGTCGCCCCAATGGTGTTTGCCGAGGACGCGGAAGCGCCTTCAGTCGACCAGTTGCTGCCACCTGGCGTTCTGCTGCATGTCAAGTTCTCGGATGTCTCTGACCTCCGGGAACGTCTCCCCAAGACCAGCCTGGGCAAGCTGTACCAGGACGAATCGATGGCCAAGATTCGGGACGAAGTCCAGAAGGGCTTCGACAAGGCCTCCGAAGAAGCCAACAAGGAACTTGGATTCCCGCTCAGCGATCTGCTGAATCTGCCAACGGGAGAAGCTTCGTTCGCTCTCGTTCAGCCTGCCGGACGTGATCTCGCGGGTGTGGCGGTAATGGACATCGGCGACCATAAGGAAACACTCGACAAGGCTCTCGGTAAGCTCGACGAAGCGTTGACCACCAAGGGTGGCGCCAAGAAGAAGACCGAAACCATTGAAGATGTCGAAGTGACCGTCTACGAAATCGGCAGTGAAGAGGATTCCGAGAACGCCACGAAAAAGACCTTCTGCTACTTCGTCAACGACGGAGTGTTTGTGGGTGGTTCAGACTTCGCACTGCTCGAGGAAATCCTCGGCCGCTGGGATGGCGAGTCAGAAGATGTCCTCGCTGAGCAGGAAGTCTACAGCTACATCCGCGAGAAGACCGCGACTCGTAGTGAAGACGAAGGAGCTGCCATCGAGTGGTACGTCGACCCGATCGGTCTGATCACTGCAGGTCTCAACTCCAGCGAAGAGACCGCGATGCAGGCACTGATGTTCTCCAGCTACCTGCCGATGGTTGGCCTCGACAAGTTCAAGGGCATGGGCGGCAGCCTCGACCTGGCTCAAGACGGCTACGACATGCACACCAAGACCCTGACGTACGTCGAACAGCCCACGAGCGGTGTGCTGCGGGCCTTCGAGTTCCCGGCAACCGATCTGACTCCTCCGGCATGGGTGGGAGCTGACGCTCCAGCTTACTCCGCGATGAACTGGGATGCCTCCGGAGCCTACACCGCGCTGACGGAAATGACCGACGCAATCCTGGGCAAGCCCGGTACTGCGGAACAGCAGGTCGCCGCCATCTCCAAGGAACTGGGATTCCATCTCAAGGACGATCTGATCGACCTGCTCGATGGCCAGATCATCTTCCTGAGCGATGTGAAGGCTGACTCCGAACCCGTCGCCCAGCGCATGCTGATCGCCCTGAAGATCAAGGACTCGGCCAAGTTCCAGGAAACGCTCAACACGCTGCTGGCGAAGGCTGGCTCAGCGGTGACTGAGCGTGACTTTGAAGGCTCCAAGGTCTACGACATCTCCGCGCCAGATCCAAACATGTCGCCCGCGCTGACTCTGTCGAAGGACAACCTCTTCGTCAGTACGCACGCCGACATGCTGGAATCCGCACTGCGAACCAGCCGGGAAGAAACCCTGGCCGATTCGAAGAAGTTCCAGGAAATCAAGAAGCTCTTCCCGGCGAAGAACTCGATGATCTCCTACTCAGACACGGCCAAGAATCTGAAGCCCTACTACGACATGCTCAAGAGCGGCAAGCTCGACGGCGTGACCGAAGGGACCTTCAACTCCAGCCTGTTCCCGGACTTCGACAAGATCTCGAAGTACCTGACGATTTCGGGGACCTACACGGTTCCCGATGAAAAGGGCGTCTACACCGAGGGCTTCCTGTTCGGTACTGACGACTAGTCACGCGACATCACCATCGTTTCCGCCAGACAGGCTCACGGTTCTCCGTGGGCCTGTTTGCATTGGTATCAGGCACTGCTCACACTGGAGTCATGTCATCCGCAAGTGATTCCTTCGCATCTCCGTTCGGCCTCCCATCACCCACCGCCACAATCAAGCTGGGCGGTAGCCTGCTTGATCTGACCGATCTGGCCGACCGACTCGAGCAGCTGAGGCCAGACTGGGGCAATCGCCCGTTGCTGGTCGTCGGTGGCGGCCCCGCAGCCGACTTGGTGCGGGATTGGGACGTGCGGCATCAACTCGGAGAGATCCGGTCGCACTGGCTGGCTCTCGACGCTCTGGAGCTCACCTCGCGGCTCCTCGTGCAGCTCTGGCCGATTGCTCAAGTCGCGTCTGTGAGCGAGCTCGATGCGTGCTGGCAGGCGGGGCGCGTCCCCGTCGTCCGATCTCGCGAATGGTTCGAACTCGCCGCTCTCAATTCCCAGCCCTCGCCGCCCCAGAATTGGCAGACGACCACCGACACGATCGCCGCCTGGATCGCCTCGGTCTCTCACTCCGCATCCCTCTGGCTGTTGAAGTCCGTCGATCCTCACGCCTCACTGTCCGAGGCCGTACAACAAGCACTCGTCGACCCGAACTTCACCTCCTGGCTGCCCCCCAATGTCCCCCTGCAATGGGTCAACCTGCGACAAAAATCCATCTCCCGAAGTGACTATGAATCCAATCCATCGGTGGCCAACAAGTGAGTAAATGAGGCCGGCTGCCCCTCGACCAGATCGCCTGATCTCGCAAAATCGGCAAATCACGTCTGATCAGCGGCGTACCGGCGAGGCCCCCGTAATCACCGAGCCACAGGAACGCTCAACTGAGAGCGTATTCATCATTCCCCTTCACTCGGGACAGACATTCCTGTCTGTTCTTCCTAGGACTGAAGATGCATGGCCATCTTGCTCTCAAATCATCCCGCACCCCCTTCGGAGTGAGTTCGGCCCTGCGATGGCAGATTGATAACACCCTGATCACTGGGCCAAGAGACAGGCAAAGAAGCGAGGCTTGAACCGCATGCCTTCGCCCCAAACGAAAAACCGCAGCTGACCTGAATGATCAGCTGCGGTTTGTAAATCAACTCGCGACACTCTGACTAGAAGTCAGAGTCGCTCAGGACATTCTGTCCGAACCGTCCACCCATCGGGGTCAACAGTCGAGCATAGACGCTGTCATCGATCGTAGTGGAAATCACCTTGCACGAGCCATCGCAGAAGGCCATGTTAACTGCACCAGGATGAAGCGAAGAAGGACGCGGGCTTGCTCCGTCAGTTGCTCCTCCGAGATTATCATTGATCCGACATTCAGTCCCGGTCGTATTCGCTGCGATGGGAGCGCTACTCAGCACGAGAGCAGTCTGCTTGGTCCCGGCACCCAGCCCCTGAGCAGTCGAACTGCTATCAATCTCACCCGGATTTGAAGCATCAGAGACTGCAAGGCCAATTGCATTGTTGCCAGTATAGGCTGAAGCCCAGCCCCCATAATTACCGGTCGAGAATCGTACAATGTTAGTGTTCTCTGCCAACAACACCGTTTGGGAAGTCCCGTCTGCACCACTGATCTGATCCAAGGTCTTGGCAAAGCCTTGGTTGCTAGTTTGACGGGAGAAGACCCCTGAAGCAGCTGTGACTTCAAAGTCGTCAGTGTCTTTTTTACCCATTGCAGATAGGTACCCATTGAATCCATGGTCGTAGGTAGTGTTTGTATGAGCAATATTATCGGGTTGCCCCCAAATCGAACTGGCAATATAGCCAGCATTTGCGGCGAACGACATTGCCCCCGCACCATTGTTCTGATCACTGGGACAATTGAAAATTTCAATGCTATTCGCAAGCAGGCTGTTCGTCGAATTCGGGTCCGCAGGGGTTTGATTGTTCGAGAGCTTCAGTCGATCGAACAGCGTCGTGTTTTCCGTGTATGGCAGAAGCTGCACAGCCCAAGAGGCTGTCCTCTGGTCTGGTGACGACGTTGTTCCGTAGTCGATCAAGAAGCTCGTCGTTGTCAGATAGGGAACAGCCCCCCGCTTAGCAGTCGAGTACGACTGAATCGCGATACCGATGTTTCGCAGATTGTTCTGGCACTGGGTCCGGCGGGCGGTTTCGCGGGCGTTTTGAATCGCTGGCAGAACCAGTGCGGCCAAGGTCGCGATGATCGAGATCACGACCAGAAGTTCGATGAGGGTGAAGCCGCGACGCTGCGGCTGACGAAAGAGCGGGCGGCGGACGTACATGAGAGTCTCCAGGCTGCCGAGAGTGTGGTGAAAGGGGATTCCCGGCGACGACACATCGTCAGGAAGGTCGCTGGGCGACTGGCCGGTTTCACCCCCCGGCCTGGACAAAATGTGGGAAATCGTGAGACGCTGATCGAGTGACACTCAATCAAGAAGGTGTTGTGATCTGGATCGCTGGAGGATTTCACAGCGGGCGCCGTGTTGCATTTTGCAGCAGCCCACCAATCCTGCCTCCATTATGCGACGTGTGAAGTTCGAAGAAAAGGCTGTTTTCCGTAGTTCCGTGCCTGGATCGCCCGGGAATCCCGTCCCGCGACTGGTTCTGCCGAATAGAACACGCAAATCTCAGGCCAAAACCGAATCACCGCAGTCGTTTCCTCGCAATCACGAACTTGCTGTAGTCGAACGTCTGGGAGAACGAGTCGTACGCATCCTCCAAACGGGTCATGTCGACGACACCAAACGACCGGTGAATCGGCAGATCGGTCATCCGTGCCCCGATCTGTACGTACCCACTGTTGGTCTTGTGAGCCTCAAAGTACCCCACCGCAGTCCAGATCAGGAACACATGGCTCTTGGTCGTCGAGTTGTTGGCCACTTTGGCGAGCAAGCGATTGCGAGTGTGGTAGTCGATCTGATGATTACTACTGTCACGGGCATCGAACAGTGCCTGCCACGCAGTTGTGGTCTGGCTGGGCGATGTCCACACAGGATTCCCCGGAGCTACTGTTGTCATCTGGGTAGGAGAGTAGGGCCCACTTCCGACCGGACGAGGATTTGTTGGACGTGAACGCATGAGCGTACTTTCAATGGCCGTATCGACCGTTGCTGTAGCGGCAGGATCAATGTGGCTCGCAGATCGAAAAGGCTCTGGAACTCTCACCGGGATCGCGGATGTCGGAACACCATCTGCCGTCGGAGCCGCGGGAGACAGGGTTCCAGGAATGGTCACGCTGGGCAAATGCATTGAAGAGTCGATCAGAGCTGGGTCATTGAGACTTGTGATCTGGTCATACAGTCCCGCTGACTGGAGGAACTTATCAACACCGTCTCGACTAACCCGCAATTCTCGATACCAATTTCTACCAAGGGTCCCTGGTGAGAGGGGATCCGTCGTTGGGAGCGCGGCTCCCAGGGGAGTGTGCAGATTGTCGTCGAGCAAGGCTGCCAGAATCGTCTCGTCGCGAATTGTGTTGAGGTTAATTAGCCCAGGGGTGCGACGAAGAGCCTTGATCGCGCCCGCAACGGTATTCGGATACTGTGACTGAATCGCCTGCTCTGTACGACGAGGGACTTGAACGAACTCAAACAGCCTGTGCCAGTCGTTGGCATAAGAGACCGGGTTCCAGCCGAAGTAAGGCTTGGCAGGCTGACCATCTGGGAACAGGAAGCGAACCCCAGCGGTATAGTCGCCCGAAAGTGTCGCACCGCCAGCGACACTGGTATCACCACGAGCCAGGTTGACCACAGCTCCCCCATGAACATCGGGGTAATAGGTGTTGTCGTAGTCGTTGTAGATATCGCCTTTAATGGGCGCCGGAGCAGGAGTGGGCGTGCCCATAGCGACAGGGGACTCGACATCCCCCATCGGGAAATTACCAAAGATCGGTATCGAGAGCAGATCGTACACGGAGGTGAGATCGCGATCGAAGTGAGGTTGCCAGATCGTGAACTGGGTCGTGCCAGTCAGGCAACTGTTTGCTCCATGTTTATCGGTCAGCGTCGCACTGATCGAGTGATTCTGATACAGGGTCCCCGAATTGGAAGACTGGTTAGGGACAAATGGCTGAGGACGCTCGCGGCTGTGCAGGGTCAACAATGCGGCTTGAATATCTGTAGCCGCATCACCGCCGGGAGCAAATCTCCCTTCACTTCCCATGGTCAAGGAATCGATGGAGAATCGGTCAACCTCGATCCAGCGGCCCGTCGATTCTCCAGCGACATCACTGCCTGGAGCAGATGCGATTCCACGCAGATTTTGACGCCGCTGGAGCACCAGGTCGAATTTGGTATTCGTCGCGACGCCAACGACGCGATCAACGAGCGTTCCCACAGGATACCCCACAGTAGTGGGCCCCGCATGGACAAAGGGCTCGTGAAGTTGCCCTGGTCCGATCGCCGCCAAATCGATGTCAGCTTGAGGTAGATATTGCGCAGCTGGCACCGTGTTGCTCGTCAGTTCGCGAGCACTTTTCGGCAAAACAGATTCGAGCATTGAGTCGGCATCAATATCCGCGTACAGATCGCTAGTCTCCAATACGGTTCCAGCTTCGTTCATCAAAGTTCCATCGTGGCATGCGATGTGGAAGTTTTCTCCGGGTCCAACCGACTTAGCATTCGCGGCCACCCCCAAACCAAATCCATCGGTTTTAAACGAATACCATTTATCCATGGTGGCTGTTGAATGCCAATTGCCACTCCCATCATCCTTCACAGGAACTCGAACGATACGCCAGCCCTCGTCAACATTGACGGTAAACGGCAAAGCATTGCGTAATTCGATGTGCAGCAGGCGATGCGTGTTCGTAGTGTCTTCTTTGAACAGCGTTGAACTGTCGGCCATACTCCCTTTATCCAGCTGAATCAGCATCACTTCGCTGAAGGTTAATGACTGCCGCTCAACTCCATAGACGCGATTCACCGGGTTACTGCTCCAGCCGTCGGACAAATCGGAGTCGTACTCAAATGTGGTAATGACATCATCGCGGTCAATGGCATCCACATAGTTCACTGCAAACTGAGCCATCTCTTCGACATTGTCAGGGATCGAATTCACGGTGCCAGCCGCCGGCTGTCGATTTGGATACGCCGTAGTCGTATATGCCGTGGTGGCTGGGCTGTCGCTATTCTTGGCACCGGTCAAGTACAACAGTGTGTAGATATCCCGCGCCATCCGTTGACGGTCGTACCGAGCCCACCACTCCTGAGCGGCAGCTGACGTGGCACGGTCAGCATCCGTGGTCGGACTCAACTGGATGTTCGAAAGTGGAAGGGCGGCCGCAGTGTTATGGTCGTGGATCATCGCCGGAAT
>CANJZR010000201.1 GCA_947479075.1 Planctomycetaceae bacterium | reverse complement strand
TGCGGAAACGAGCCGACCAGGTCAAAGCCGAGATCGCAGGCATCGCCGGTGTGCAGGACCTGATCGTGGAACAACAAACGATCATCCCCCAGCTTCGCATCGAACTGGATCGCGATCAGCTGTTGTTGCATGGACTGAGCGTGGCAGATGTCAACGAATTCATCGAGACAGCCATGAATGGTGTCACGGTTTCGGAGATCCTGCAGGGGCAACGCACTTTCGATCTGGTGTTGCGGCTAGAGGAAGGAGCCCGCGAGAACCTCGACACATTGCGACGGCTGACAATTGACCTCCCGGATGGCGGACAGGTTCCACTCGAAACGGTGGCCCGGGTCTATAAGTCGGGTGGCCCCAACTCCGTGAACCGGGAGAACGTCCGCCGCCGCATCGTGGTGCAATGCAACGTCTCCAACCGCGGAGTGGTCGATGTCGTCCAGGATATTCAGGCCCGCCTGGCACCTTTGCAGGCTGACCTGCCACCGGGTTATTACCTGGAATTTGCTGGCCAGTTTGAAAGCCAGCAGAAAGCCTCACGACTCCTTGGCATGCTCTTCCTCGTGGCGATGCTCGGCGTGTTTCTGGTCCTCTACACCATGTTCCGCTCCGTCAATCTCTCACTCCAGGTGATGGCCGCATTGCCCATGGCCTTTATTGGGTCGGTCGCGGCCCTGGTGCTCACGCAACAAACGTTGACCATTGCGGCGATGGTGGGTTTCATCTCACTGGCCGGGATTGCCTCCCGGAACGGTATCCTACTCCTGAACCATTACCTGCATCTCGTGAAGTACGAAGGGGAAGGCTGGACCAAAGAGATGATCGTCCGAGCCGGGTTGGAACGTCTGGCCCCCGTTCTCATGACCGCGCTCACGGCGGGGATCGGGCTGGTCCCGTTGGTACTCGCAGCGCATCAACCAGGTAAAGAGATCCTGTACCCCGTCGCCACGGTCATCCTGGGTGGAGTCATCAGCTCCACCCTGCTCGACTTCTTCGTCCACCCTGCCCTGTTCTGGTTGTTTGGCCTGAAGGCTGCAGAAGGTGTGGTTCAGGAATCCCAAAGTGAAGTCACACTGGATGAAGAACACCAGACTCTGGCATCCAATCCCTCTTGAAGGACAACTCTCCCATGTTGCGATCACCCTCTTACGCCATCCTCTCGGCCGCAGCCTTGTGTGCCGCCACTGCTGGATGTCAGGAAAACGCACCCACCACACCAGGATCACAATCGACAGCTAAGCCCGCTGGCGAGTCCAAAGAGCATGGTCACGACCACGACGACCATGGCCATCCCAGCGAAGGACCGCACCATGGCGTACTCGTTGAACTCGGAAGCGAAGAGTACCACGCGGAGGTGACCCACGATGATGCCAGTGGAGCCGTGACGGTTTACCTGCTCGACTCGAGTGCCAAGAAGTCCGTCGCTTCCGAGGCCACCGAAATCACCATCAACCTGAAACATGGTGACAAGCCCGAGCAATTCAAGCTGGCTGCTCAACCGCAGGAAGGGGATACCGCCGGACAATCGTCCCGGTATGCAATCACCGACAAAGAACTGGCGGAGCACCTGCACGAAGCAGCGACCGAGCCTCGCCTGAGCCTCTCCATTGGCGGACAGCCTTACTCCGGGGCCATCCCGCACGAAGACCACGCCGCGCATGATCATGACCACGATCACGACAAATAGGCCGCAGTGTCCTTCGACCTGACTTGGCTCAGGGTTTGTTGAACATGCCTCGACTCGGGGCAGGCATCATGTTTGCCCCGAGGGAGGATGTTCCCTCTGATCGATAACACAAGGATTTCAGGGCGTCTTTGAACGCTGCCAGTGGGCCCACATGGCCCCCTGCCCTGCGTGTAAATCGGTGATGCGAGTCTCATTTCGGTCAGCGAGATCCATCACATTAAGCTGCCGCACTCCATCCTGTTTTTTTCCATACAGCAGCTTCTTCCCATCCGCTGACGGCTCAATGTGGTAGTGCAGTGTGCCCTCTTTCGAATGAGTCAGCTGTGTCACCTCACCGGCCAGCGTGACCTGATAGAGTTCGGTCGTGGCCCCGACAAGCGCGCTGTAGAACACCGACCGACCATCCGCAGCCCAGACTGGCAGATCGCTGCTCCCCTCATGAAAGTCGGGGACATCCAGGAACAACGTGTGGCTGCGATAGCCATTCAGGTCGACCAGTTTTCGCAGCTGACTGCCGTCGCGATTCACCAGATACGGATTGCTGTGATAATGCTCACCGCTGAGGAACATCAGCGTCTGGGCATCGGATGACCAGGTGGGGCCGAAGTTGAAATTGTGGCCGGTCGTAATGTGTTTCTTGCCGGTACCGTCCGCGTTGGCGATGTAGATCTGATAGTTCTCGTGATAGCTGATGAGTCGTCCATCGGGCGAAGCACTGTATCCATAGGCAAACCCGCTCCCATCACCGGAGACATCCTTCTTGTTGTGACCATCGAGGTCCATCACGAACGGTTTGGAGATCTTCCCGATCAGAGCCGTGAAACCCAGCGTCTTGCCATCGGGCATGAAGAACAGCCCGCCGTTGTAATCACTGACGCGATCCACAGCTGTCAGATTCGTCACCTTACCGGTGTCCAGATCGACGAGGCAGGAGTCGAGCTTCCATTTGCCCGGCTCCATGCGAAAGGTCTTGTGCTCTTCTTCCCAGGCCGCATTCGTGGGATCCTGCCAGCCCCTCGCGACGATGGCCAGCTTCCCATCGGGCGACCAGCCCACGAATTGAGTCCAGGAGTTCGGATCGTCGACGAGTTCCTCGGCAATTCTGCGGCAACCGGTGCCATCTGCCTTCACCAGCGTGGCTCTCATCGTGCGGACATTCGCATGGCGGCCACCGGGCAAGTTGGTCTGCAGTTCCGTGTAGCCGATCCAGGGATGTGGTGCGGTCGAGTCTTGCGCATCAGCAACACGAACCAGAAGGATCACCACAAAAGCGATGAGCGTACGTGAAAAAGACATGGCTCGTAACCCGGCGACAGAGGCAATGGATGGTCCAAGCCAGAATCCTATCGGGCTCAAGATGGCAGCGAAAGAATCAGGCTTGAACGCCCGGTCGACCTGACCGTGCAGCGTCTGGAGCGTCGAGGCGAAAGTATGCTTCCGGGGCGAGTTGCCGCCTCTCCGGAGATTGAGAGTTTACGGTACTGCACTTGGCTGATTGCCATCGCACACAGGGATCGGACATACCACTTCATTAACCAGTAAGTCGCGGGTCTCACGATCAGAGATCGCCCGGCCAATTCTGGGACCTCGGCATCCCCGATGAACGCTGGATATCCTGCAGGCCTGATACGCAGTTGAGGCTCGCCAGCCCCGTCTCCACCAGCAGACCTCTGCCAATTTTGAGGAGGCGATGTTCTGACGCGGTAGGTCGTGAGGTGAGCGAACTACTGCAGTTCGATGGACTGCTGAATGCGAGGCAGTGTACTCGTCTTCGAAGGGACACTGCTCGTGGTTTCTGCATTCGCCTGGATGATTTTCCCATCCGAGCTGAGCCCGCCGGAGATCATACGACGTATTGTCGCCAGCAGCTCATGTCGATTATTGGGGCCAGATCCCGTAATCAATGTCATATCGTGAATGTGAGTCTGACCTTCGGATCGCTCGATCTGCACCTCTGCACCCAGCTTGGAGCTCCCGAACTGCAGTCGGGTAATCTTGTCATCAATCTGCATTCCGGTGAGTGGCATCGTCAGCAATGCAATCGGATCGAACCCCAGATCAGGCACTTCGCTGAGTTGACTCCAGATCATCGCGTTGAAGCTGTCTGCGGAACAATGGCTGACGCGCTGAATACTGTTGCCCTCGACGCCCGCGATGAATTCATAGACGGGGATCAAGTTCTCCACGGTCAGCTTGAGAGATGAAGGACGTTTCTCGACGGGGATAAGAATATCCTCGATTTCCATACGTCCCGGCTGAGACCGCAGCACATAGGTGAGAGCACGGGACCCTTGGGTGACAGTGACTTCGGTTTTGGCTCCAGCGTATGTCACGTGGAAGATCTCGGGAGCCGCGGCCTCAATCTCGGGCAGGGGCAAGGCCTTCATGACATCGGGGCGGATCCGGTCCCAGACTCGTTCGCGGAAATCGAGCGTTGACATCGACTGCAGACGCGGAACATCCCGAGCCACCAGAGCCTCGGAGTACAGATTGACCATGGCTTCATGCAGGAAGACCGATGACAGACGTTTCGACTCGCGAGTGCCATCTTCGGCCAGAGTGACCTCACTGACGAGCGGCAACGCAGACTTTTCCGGAGTCGTCGTGCCAGTCTTACTCAACACGTCGAGCGACACCACCACGGCACCGGTACTCGATTTCAAAATCAGGTCGAGGCTGTCTTTCTGCTGCCGAGCTTCGTATGGCTTCTCGAACAGTTCTTTTCCGGGGACCGGAGCCTGAGACAGATCTGCCGAGACCAGGCAGCTGTCGTGAAACGTCTTGGAGGTCACTTTGGACAGACGTTCTTTGTCACCCGCGGAATACGCATTCAGAAATTCCTGGGACTGTCGCAAAGCGGTAGCCAGCTTCAGCGCGGAACGCACTGTGTTCTCGTCATCCTTGAGTGCGGCATCGCGTACAAGCCAGCGATCATTGATCAATTGAAACTGTACGGTAACCGTCCCCACCTGCACGAAGGCGCTATCATCCTTCATTCTGGCGTCGGGGCGGAGTGACTTTTGCTGCGGGGTCTGTTGCGCCACATGTCCCGCAAGCTGTGTCAACCAGGCGGGCGGCAACGGTTCGAGCTGCTCACGAAGCTCCGGGGAAGTCACAGACAGAATCTTTTCCGGCTCCTGACTGTGCCAGGCGTCGACGAACTCGCGGACTGACATCACCAGATCGAGCTGTTCGATCGCGGATCGCGTGACTTCACCTCGCCCGGAATCCTGCTTGAGCGTGACATCGTCCACGACGAAGCGGTGGATCTTTGGATCGCGAGTCAGGGTATAGACCACTTCACGAGCAGCCTTGTTCTTCCCGATCTCGACTTTCACCCGGATCTCATCCTCGGAGACGTGTTCAATCTCCATGATCTTGTTCTTCCCGGTCGGGATATTCAAAATTTGCAGGTCCCGCAGTGCCTCTTCACGCCGGAGCGCGCGATGCTCAAACTGATCGGAGACCGCCAGTTTCATCCCGTCTGCGTCTTTGTCGGCCAGACTCTTCGAGAAACGATCGACCGCCTGCTGAGTCAGCATCTTGGTACAACCGGATCCCAAGCTGAGAACCAGGCACAGCCCGATCCACAACTTGCCGTGAGTGCAGTTCGTGAGGAACATGAGAGCGTCCTTGCCGACGAGAGCCTGGCTTCGGGAGAAGCTCAGGCAGACGATGGGAGGCGAGTGAGGCTGAGAGTACCACGGAATCGCGGCATCCCGGTCTCGAGGGGAGCATGCTTGTCTCACAACGCTCTCAACCGGTCAAGGTGCGGATCGATCTGGCCACCCGAAACCGCAAGAACTGCCCGAGAATGAGGCCAGGCTGGTGGAAACTGCGGCGAAACCTGCCGCTGATACGGCAGTATGAGCTGTCGAGACCTGCCATAAACACTGGTGAGGATGACCGTCTGATGCACGAGCAATTTGCTGGCAACGGATGGGGGCCAACACAGCTCGAACCAGAACGTAGAGCGTCGTACTGCTCGGCCGCCCCAATACCCCATGCGAGACTTCTTGCGGGGGGCCAAGCTGACGATACCAATCAAGACACGCGTCTTTAATTACGGAAACAATTCCACAGGGCCACGATCGATTGGTTGATCAGGGTCGGTTTTCGTCAGAGGCAAAATGATCGTGCGTTCGGTTTGATCATTCCACTTCATGTTCTGCTTCAGGAACCGCCCGACACGAGGTCCCCCTTCCACGGGGCTCACTTCGCTGGAACCAATCTGAGCGACAGCTGCATTCTCATTCGGACGAGGTTTAACGAGACTCGTGGTACGGCGACGAGGCAACAGATCAAATCCGAAGAACGGTGTCGGAGAGTTGCTGTTCATTTGAAAGTTGGGACGATCGAGTTCGCAGCCCGACAACATCAAACAGGCCAGCCACACCGCGCTCCAGCGGACCGATGTCGGCTTTTGAATAGGCTGTGTGTTCATGGATGACCTCGCACTGACAGGAGTCTCAACTCTGAAGCTGCGATCTTTACGCAGCCTCTTTCCGTGAAGGGGACAGGAACAGACGTTGATAGATCGAGTTCGTCGCGAGCAGCTGATTGTGTGATCCATCCGCCACAACTCTTCCCTGATCGACGACCACCACCCGAGTCACCAGATCGAGCAGACTCTGCGACATGGTATGGGTGATCAGCAGCACGGTCCGGCCCACGACAAACTCCTTGAGAGTCTGGTGGATCATGCCTTCGCTTTCGGCATCGGTCGCGGATGTGGCTTCATCGAGAATCAGAATCGAAGGATCACGCAGGATCGCTCGAGCCAGTGCGACACGCTGCCTCTGTCCACCGGAGAGTGACCTCCCCTTATCGCCCAGCTGGGTGTCGTAGCCCTTGGGCAGCTGCTGAAGAATCGGTCCGAGGTGAGCCTTGGCCGCGGCGATGTCGAGCCTGGCCTGATCAACACCCGATGTGCCGTAGGTGATATTCTCTCGCAATGTCATGTCAAACAGGATCGTTTCCTGAGTGACGAGGCCGATCTGACTTCGCAAATCGGGAATCCGGGCGTTCACGATCGGAGTACCGTCAATCAGGATCTGACCCGATTGTGGATCGAAAAACCTCGGCAACAGCTGCACGAGAGTTGACTTGCCACATCCGTTTTGACCGACAAGGGCGACTACTTCGCCGGCCTTGATCTTGAGACTGAAATGATCCAGTACCGGCCCACGCAACTCGGACTGACCGCGCGGTGCATACTGGAACGTCACGTCACGGAACTCAATGGATGACGAATGCCGGGGCAGAGGAACGCCATCCGCTGTGTCACTGACTTTCGGTGTCGTGTCGAACAACTCCAGAATTCTCTCGAAGGCTGTGACAGATCGTCGCAGCCCGGACATTGACACGTTCATCTTGCGGAGGGGATCCAGCATCCCCGCCAGGAGTGCATACAGCATCCCCAACGATTCCACGGACATCGGCTGCTCAGCCAGTTTAATTCCATAGATTGAAGTCTTGTGCCTGAGAACCAGATAGGCCCCC
>CANJZR010000200.1 GCA_947479075.1 Planctomycetaceae bacterium | reverse complement strand
TCCGGCATGAACCGCACAGCTGAGTCGATGATCTTCGTACCCCAGACCGCCTTCGCTGCGGCGTACTCGTCGGGCGGCAGGTTCATCCAGTAATCGGGATTCGCCAAGGCGGTGATGCGGACAATCCCGTCTTCCAGCTGCTGTCCCTCGCCGTACTGAAAATTGTTCGGAGAACAGATGATCCCGCTGCGCAAGTCGCACGGCTCGGTGGGCACGTCGTAGGTGAACCGTTCGGAATCGTTATAGAAGATGATCGTTTCGCCATGCCCTAACTCGCGCGGCTGGCAGTCGAGGATCGAGATCGACTCGTTGAACGAGATCTGACCATGCTGGAACTGCTCGACAGCCCCGTGATCACCCGGCACGGTCTTACCGGCCAGTGCGCCACCACAGAGCCGGAACGTCTCGACCGAGCCGACCGTCGACAGGACGTTATCTGCCTCGATCTCCCGCCCGTCGTCGAGAATCACGCCGACCGCGCGGCCGTTCTCGATCTTGATCTCGCGGACTCCATGCCGCAGCTTCAGCTCACCGCCCAGCTCCTTGTAATGCCGGGTGAGTGATTTCAGGATCTGCCGCACTCCCTCGAACGGGCGACCGAAACCTTCCTTAAAAATACTCTTGAACATCACCACGAACTGGTTGAAGTCCATGTCTCGCGGTGTGGCTGATCCATAGAACATCAGCGGGCAAAACAGCATGTCGACCAGCAGCGGATCGGAGATGTGCTCGCTCACCACCTGCATCGCCGACACGACCTGCTGATTCAGATTCAGCTCGTCGAAACCCTCGATCGTGGCCACCAGCTTGCGGAACCCGTCAATCTGCTGCGGGAACTCGCTCGCAACTTCCTGAACCAGAACATTGAAATCGTTCGTGAAGCGCAGCCTCTTGCCGGGAAACGCCACCGCTGACCCACACTGCGGTTTGAGAGCGAAATCATCCCACCGCAGTCGTAGCTGTTTGAGCAACTTCGCCAGTGGGCCAGTCCGGGTGCCGGGTGCGGCAAAGTTCGTGACCGCATGCAGACCGACATCGTGGTTCCGAGCCCGCAACCGATAGAACGAGTTCAGCCCGCCGATCGTCGTGTGCCGTTCGAGAATGCACACCGGTTTCTGGTAATAGGCCAGCCGAATCCCGGCTGCCAGCCCGGACATGCCGGCCCCGATGATGACGGTGTGGTAACGCACGGGATGTATTTCGAAAGTCTGCCAGCAGGTGAGAGCGGCAGACCTCAGTCCGCCGCATCATTGGCCAGCCCAGCGAATTCAATTGATGGCAGACCCTCGCCTGCCAACCGCTTAGGCCGGGACATCCTTCAGCAGCGGAGTCAGGTAGGTCACCGTGCTGTCCATCGAGATCAGGTTGGGGTAGTCCGCCTCGGGAATCTGCACCCGGTAGAGCTTGCGGAGTTCCATGACGATGTCGAGGAAATCCATGCTGTCGAGTTCCATCTGCTCCCGAAATGGCTTGCTGTCATCGAGATTGGACAGATCTTCATCGGGCGCAATCCGCTCGAGGATGTTGAGGATCACCTTGCGAATATCGGCCGGGACCATTCCGGAACTCCGTCACTCAGAACGAACACAGACTGAACAGCTTTCCCAGGCCACTCCCGGGGAAGCACCACAGATTAGCGGGCAGATTGGGCCGGGCAAGTCGCCAGACCCGCGAGTTCCCGAATTCGACAATCCCGACCTGCCGGAACTAGTTCAGCAGATCACACATATGCGGAGCCCGATCGACCAGCGGAATCACCTGCGGCTTGTAAATCGTCAGGTAACCGGGCGCCAGACGATGCTGATCGAGTGCTGCCTCCGACTCCCAGTATTCACACAGCAAATAAACGCTCGGGTCGCTCTGCGAGTGATACACATCAAACCGTTCGCACCCCGGTTCCGCTCGCGACAAACGGCCATGCTCCTGCAGCAGCTGACCGACTTTGGCAATGTCCGCGGAATCCTTCACTTTCAGTTGCACGTTGATGTAAAGCATCAGTCACCTTTGCTGGGAGAGGGCGAAACTCGACATTTTCTACCAGATGCCGCCGCAGCCTGCATCAGTGCGGCCCGTTTCCCCTGCATCGAATCGCTGCAACGCACCGAAATGCACCAGTCATCACAGAAAAAGCCCCACATAAACAACGAAAGCGTCCCCAGAAACAATCCGGGGACGCTTATCGTGTGCCGTTGAGTAAGTGCGGGCCAACCCTCACTCTGGCACTGAACCCCTAACGCAGATCGCGTTCCACAAAAACAGACAATCTCGCAAACCAAAACCACAAGAAATCCACAAAGCATTAACCCACAAACACATACACAAAACCACAAAAACCAAACAGCCCCCAACGTAACGTCACCGCATCGGTGTGCCTCGCGTTTCACTGCATTTCCCCTGGCCGCCCCGCTTCATTTCAACACAGCAACCAGCTGACAGAGATTCATTATGACGCAGTGAAAAAATGCGTCCCGAGTTTCTTCCTACTTGGTTGACTTTCTGGCACAGAGATTGCAACATTCCTCCTCCACATTTTTCCCGGTTGTACCGTGTTTTAACCGAGGGTTTCATTCCTGGATTGCCGGCTGGATTACATACCACCCCAAACACGGTTGGCCCCGCCTGATTCGTCAGGTGGGGCTTTTTTGTTTATTCCTCAAGTGTTCCGCCTCTTGGCCATACGTAATAACCGCTTCAGCCCGAATCCTGTGTTGAACTGGTCGCAATCGTTACGCGTGGCCGGACTCCTGACCGAAACTCATTCGCTGCCAGACCATCCACACTTTTCCTCTGTCTGCAAGTCGATGGAAAAGCAGGACCGTCTCGATGGATCGGGCGGAACCTTGATGCTTTGCGTGCATATCGCCGACAGTCCCGTCAGCTCGTTGTCTCGGCCCGATAAGCCCGATCCAAGCCGCTTAGCGTTGGGGACGCATTTATGCCCCTGCGACTTGCCATTACGAGCGTTGTAAGCTGGTGCCTCCTCACGGGGTCACTCTTCGCCGCCTCTTCGGTCTGGAAAACCGACTTCGATGCTGCTCGCACCGAAGCCCAACGCCTCCAGCGACCATTGCTGGTGCATTTCTATTCCGATAGTTGTGCCCCCTGTGTTCACATGGAGCAGAACGTTCTGCATAAGGCTCCGGTCGAGGAGTACATCGCCTCGAGCATGGTCGCCGTTTCCGTGAATGTGGATCAGCACCCCGATCTGCAGCGTCGGTTTAACATCAATCGCTGGCCATGCGACTTCGTGCTGGATCCCAGCGGATCCCGCCGTCTGGTCACGTCGACCGGCCCGCGATCTGTCGCCGACTATCGCCAGATGCTGGAGAAGTCGGTCGCCTGGAATACCCAGCTGCAGGCTCGCCAGCCCAAACCTGCCCCCATGACCGAAGTCGCGAAGACACCCGCTCCTCAGACTCCCGCCCCGGCCAAATTCTCTCGCGACCAGCTGATGATCGACGGCTTCAGTCCTGTTTCGCTGCTCAAGGAAAAGAAGTGGCTCAAGGGCACCGAAGAGTTCGCCGTCCAGCACGAGGGGCAGTGGTACCTCCTGATGAGTGCGGACGAAGTGAAGACCTTCCAGGCCAAGCCGGAGAACTACATCCCGCAATTCATGGGGTGTGACCCTGTCCTGCTCTGGGAATCATCCCAGGTCCCGGCGACCCGCGGCATGACCAAGTTCGCCGCCTTCTACGACGATCAGCTCTACCTGTTCGCCTCGAAGGAAAATCGCGATCGCTTTAAGGAAGCTCCTGATCGCTACATCAGCACACGGGTCGTTCTCGACCTCGACCTGATCGAGACCGTCACCCGCTGAATTCGCAAGTCCCCTTTTTGCCAGACTTTCTCCAAGCAAATTTTATGGCATGGGGACTCATTTGAATCTACTCCTGGGCCGTTGAGGTGAACTCGCAGGCGACCATTGTTTCATTTCAGTAAGGCGTTCGAGCCCTTCGACCAGCGCACGACGCATTCGAGCTTGCAGCCCAGGTCGACGAACCCGTTGTGGCCCCCTCAGTATAATTGTTTGGTAATTTACACCCCTTACCGAGCAACTCAACTCACACCCCACGTTCCTCACCAGCGCTGAGCAGTACGTGGCCCCGCGAACGGCAACACAATCTCTACTGGGCAGGCCGATCACTCCGTTTCGCCTCCAGATCGAGACTGGACGGCACGAATTTGAACTGTTTGAGAAAATCGGTCTTCCGCCCCGATTTCCTCGGTGATCTGTCCAGCCAGCCAGCGACCACTTCATAGGATGAATTCAATTTGGTTTCCGCGGAGCAAAGCCGTCATGAACGAGGATAAACCTCCGAACTGGGACCGCATCGTCGACAGACATGCCAGACGAGTCTTCCTGGTGGCATACCGAATTCTCGGATCTACGCATGACGCAGAGGACGTGTCGCAGGATGTCTTCGTGGAACTTTTCCGCATTCACAGGTCAGAACCCGTTCAGTCGTGGGTGGGACTTCTGGTCCGGCTCTCCACGCTGAGAGCCATCGATCGTCTGCGCAGGCGTCAACCACACTGTGAACTCCACGAGAGCGACCATACCTCCACGATCCAGCCCTTTGACAAAGTCGCTGCCAGGGAGCTGGCGGATTGGTTGCGAAACGCCATCTGTCAGCTCCCCGATCAACAGGCCGCCATCTTTTCGATGTCGCATTTCGAGACTCTGTCGCGGGACGAGATCGCTTCCACTTTCGGCATATCGCCAGAAGCTGTCTCCACATCGCTTCACAAAGCGAAGCAGCGACTGGTCTCGCAACTGGCTCTTTTCCAGGCAGGTAATCTGAAATGAACGAAGAACACAAATTCCCCCACAACGACCAACCTGAAGACTCACTCCAACTCGCAGTTCAGGCTTTGATGGCTCAACAGGCGGGTGTGGACGAACTTGAAGTATCCATCGAGCGAGTCAAAGCCCGAGCCAGACAACTGGAGGGCTCTCAACCGCAGGAGCTGCCCTCGCCGCCACTTCCCCCTGTCCGATCCACTTCTCGCACCGCCCGCTGGGTCGTCAGCCTTCTGATCGGAACCATCATGCTGATGGCCGGAGCCACGCTGGTATTACCTCCCTCGGCCAGTTCACTCTTTGCCGAAGTTGTGGCTCGGGCCGAAAAGGCTCGATCCGTACGGATGAAGATCAAGTCTACTGTCGGACTGCAACAACCGATGGAAGGAACGGTATTTCTTGAACCTCACCGGGGCCGCATGGAGTATGCACAGGGCACGTTCATCCGTATTCATGACACGAAACAAAAGCAGGTTCTCACTCTGCAAACCGTCCCGCGTCTCGCCACACTCGTAACTTTCACGGAAGACTGGACTGCCCCCACCAACGACCCGATTGATCAACTTCATCAGGCGGCACAAGGCAAGGTGGAATCAATCGGTGAGGAAATCCTCTCGCAGCGAACAACCCGGGTATACCGAACTCAAGAGGGGAAACTTGAAACACTCGTCTGGGTCGACACTCAAACCAACCTTCCCGTCCAGATCACCAGTCGCCTGAACGACCCCAAATCCCCGGCAGATGTCCGTCTGGAAAACATCGTCTGGAATGAGCCCCTCGATCCCGCCCTTTTCTCGCTGACAATCCCAGAGGGTTATCGTCAGATGCCCGCGACACCGCAACCCCTGCCCTCCGTGTCCTCGACGCCCAAGACTGCCCCCGATTTCACCGGCGACACACTTCGCGACCGAGCCGCCTGCCAGATCGTCTGGTCCCCGCAGGGAGATTCGATTACCGCCGTCATGAGGGACCCCGAGAACACCTCCCCGGCGACTCAACAATCCAACCAGCTTCGTCAGTGGGACACCACGACCGGGAAACACCGCTGGACCGAGAACATCGCCGGGGCCAACTTCGTCGCACCAACCCCCGATGGCCAGACTCTCGTGACGATCATCGGCCAGGAGATTCAAATTCGCAGTTCTGAAACCGGCCAGATTCAAAGGACATTCACGACAAACGAGCCACTGCTGCCCATCTCGTTCTCACCTGATGGAAAGACACTGGTCGCCGGAATCGCCGAGTGGGGACGCTTCGGAGGACGAGGTGGCGATGGTTCTGGTGGCGTAGAGATCTGGAACATCGAGCAAGCCTCGCTGATTCGTTCGATCACGGATGACATGCCGACCACATTCGTCGACTGTTCGGTGAACGGTCACCTCGTGGCGAGCAGCTCAAACGTCGGCCCCATCAAACTGTGGGAAGTCGCTACGGGTCAATTGGTTCGTATCATTCCGGGCATGAAGGCCGCCTCGTTCTCCCCCGATGGAGAGTCGATCGCGTGTATCTCCAGGCCTCGAGAAGAGGGGCTCAAGGTCGGACAGGTCGACATCTTTCGCCTGAGTGATGGAACAAAAGTCTCATCAATCCAAAGCCCTCCGGGAACATCAAACAGCTATCCGCTGTGGATCGAGTACTCGCCCGACGGAAGGTCTCTCGTTGCAACCGACTGGAATGGAACCGTCACAGTCTGGGATATTTCAACAGGTCAAATCACCGCCACATGTGATGTCGGTGGTGGCGTGCTGACGGCGAAGTTCTCTCCCGATGGCAAGACGATCGCACTCGGATGCGAAAAGGGTGAACTAAGACTCTGGAAACCAGTGGCAGAGAAACACCCTTAACGGACTTCGTGCCTGTTCGGAGCAGCTGGCACACGACTAGAACTCGCAACACCCCATCCCGTCAATGGCTCTCCAGATCCATTGACGGGATCTTTGCTATTTGAGCCTTTCCGAGAACGATTCCTACACTTACCACTATCCCGCCTCGAAGTAATCGTCCTCGGCGATATCCGGGATCCCAACCACCAGCACACGCATCCGTCCCTTCGCTCCGTGAACTACTCCCGGTGGGATGTGGACCAGCGATCCCTTTGACACCGGTTGCTCCACCCCGTCTAGCACCACGCATCCGCTGCCATCGAGAACGTAATACAGCTCGGTCGACCGTTTGTGGTAGTGCAGCCTCGCCCCGTCGATATCGACTGCGTGCGCCCAGGCTGCGGGTGACAGGGGGGCGTCCTCATGACTGATCAGCCGGTCTCGCCAGCCACACGCACTCCGCTCCCGAGGAGCATGCCCTTCGTGACGAACGAGTAATGGGCCCGAAGCGGGAGGCAACCTCAAAGAGTCCGACATCTCATTCATTCCCCACCAGAACCATGGTCGCCCTTACATCGACT
>CANJZR010000199.1 GCA_947479075.1 Planctomycetaceae bacterium | reverse complement strand
TTGTCGCTATTGGCGACCTTGGGCCAGACGACTTCGACAACGCGTGTACCCGCTTCCACCAGTCGGCGAGCCAGCATGCAGCTCTGGCCGAATGTGTTACGGCCATAACGATCGCGGACTTCACGCGGTTCCTGGTCGAGCGAGAACGCATCGCGTGCGCGACCTGAGGCGATCAGCGACAGGGCCTGGTCGTAGTACTCATTGAGTTTCAAGTGCTGGACCGCGCGATCGACTTCCGGCATCCCGGCGTTGATCACATCACGCAGCTTGGCCCGACGCTCCAGACGCTGGCCGTAAACATCGGCCCGCATTTCGAGGTCTTCCACCCGAATGCGTGCCATCTTGTCCATGTCCATGTCGTCCCCGGCAGGGAACAACGTATAGGGGTCGAAGGCCTTACCGAGGAAGCCCGCGGTTCCGCCCTTGCCGACGACGTTGCTTTCCTGCAGCGGACGCGGCAGCATCACGAACGGCAGCATCGGGACCTTGGGCGGCAGCAACCGGATGATGTTCGAGCCGAAGTTCGGGAAGTCCTTCGGTGATGGCGGTTCCAGCTGTCCTGACGGGCTGACCTTGTCGGTCGTGTAACCCGTCATCATCTGGTAGATCGCAGCTGTGTGGTTGAAGAGTCCGTTCGGGGTATAGCTCATCGACCGGATGAGTGTGGTCTTGTCGAGGATGCCCGCGATCTTCGGGAGCAGTTCGGTGACCTGGACTCCCGGCAGCTTTGTGTCGATCGGATTGAACACCGACTTCACATTGTCGGGCACGTTGACCTTAGGGTCCCACAGATCGAGGTGGCTCGGTCCGCCCTGCAGGTAGCAGAGGATGATGCTCTTCGCTTTGCCCCAGCCGGGGCCACCGGCCGTCGCGGGGTTGGCCTGGGCTTGAGCCTGCAACATGGCCCCGAGTCCGAGACCGAGCATGGAAGAGCCGCCAACTCGCAAAATATCGCGGCGGGTATGCCCCAGATTGCGATCACACAGGTCTTTGCCGGGTACGCCAGGAATACTGATCATCATCGCTGCGCTCTCCGAGAGAGTTTGATTAGAAAAACGGGACGCCCTATCGTAACAACATCGGTTGATCCGTGTCACCTGAAACCCTCTTCCCGGGACAATATCGACCGGGAAACTTCAGCTGGGGGCGGGCAATCCTGTTACGCTTAAAGTGCGGATCGAACGAGGATAGTGGCCTGCGGAGGTTATGATGCGAACTCTGACGCGAGCTGAGGTCCGAAGCGTCGATCACCGGGCGATGACTGAATTCGGCATCCCCGGGGTCGTGCTGATGGAGAATGCCGGGCGTGGTTGTGCGGAGTTGATTGACCGCGACTGGCCGCCGGGAACGGCGGTCATCTGCTGCGGCAAAGGCAATAACGGGGGCGATGGGTTTGTCATCGCCCGGTATCTGGAAAAGGCGGGTTGGAGCGTCCGCGTCCGGCTGGTTCATCCGCCCGATCAGACGACAGGCGACGCAGCTGTGTTCCTGCAATCTGTCATGAAAGCAGGGGCCGACGTGCGAGTCATTTGCGACCCTGCGGGTGGCTCGACGGGGGCATTGGCGATCAACTGGTCCAACTTCACGAGCGAGCTGAAGTCTGCCGACCTGATTGTCGACGCCTTGCTGGGGACGGGGTTGAGTGGCGAGGTAAAATCGCCCTACGCCGAAATCATCGAGGCGATCAACGCCGCGGAGAGTCTAGTCCTGGCGGTTGATCTGCCCTCGGGGCTCGACTGTAACACCGGCAGGCCACTGGGGCACTGTGTTCGTGCGACACGGACTGCCACGATGGTTGCCCGGAAAATCGGCTTCGATGTCCCGGAAAGTGTCGAGTACACCGGACCAGTCGATGTCATCGATATCGGACTGCCGCTGGCTCAAGTCCAGGTCTGGGAGGCAGAGACGCCGCAGTAAGGGGACGCGGTACGGCTCCCGTTTGAAGGAACCCCGGGACGGACATTCCCGTCTGATCTTTCTACACAACGGGTGGCGGCGTTTTTGGCGGGGGGGGCTGGACGATTTGCCAGACCGGTTTCCATTCGTGGTCGGCGAAGACGGGCTCGTACGGCAACTCCGGGCCCTCGCGTCCGAGGCAGGTCAGCTGCAACACGCCACACGCGCGGCGTCGACATCGATCACGCGGAGGATCTCCTCTGCGGTCTGCATGGGCAGATGTCGGTCCTTGCCCGAGCCAATCAGGAAATCCACCTTCTGTAAGGCATCACGCGCTTCGACGAGAACCTCTACAAGTCCCCCTCGCGATCATCGCGAACTCGTCGGCAATCTCCATCGTTCCCAACCTCCCTGGCAACTCGACATGCGATCCACACGCCAATTCCATGGTGCAAACTCATGCCGAATAAATCAGCCCGTAACGGACTATCTCCGGGAGTTGTGTAGAAAGCACAGACAGCAATGCCTGTCCCTTTTCCGGGCGAGGCGACTATCTTAGGAGGCCCCACTCTCGCGAGTCGGCGATGCCGTGACTGGATCTCTTGGGGGCAATATGCCTGCGTCCGATTGCTGAGCAGGATAAACACCCGCGCCGCTGAAACGATTCGCAATCAGGCAACTGGCCGTGAAGTACATGATCGACTCCGCGCCAAACAGCTCTCCAGCCATCACCGAGCACGCGATCGGTGTGTGAGTTGTTCCGGCAAAGACCGCAGCGAACCCCATCGCAGCCATCAAGTCGACCGGGATGCCCAGGCTGACGCCTAGGACATGTCCGAGCGTGGCTCCGACAAAAAATAACGGCGTCGCTTCGCCACCCTTGAAGCCGCTCCCCAAGGTGACAGCTGTGAATACCAGCTTCCACCACCAACTCCAGTTGGGAATACCCCCCGGTTGAAATGCCCGGACGATGGTCACTGCCGATGGATCGGCTGATGACACTCCGAGCCCGAGGAAGTCTCGACTTCCGACCAGATACACCAGCGCGATGACAAAACATCCGCCCACGAACGGACGCAACAGGGGCAGATTGATCCATCGGCTGAAGAGACTCTGGATCGAGTGGGTCATGCCCGCGAAGAGTCTGGCCGTCAGTCCGAACAGCACGCCCCCCACGACGCAGCCCAGGATCAATCGCCCATTCAGTGGAGTCAGTCGAAGTGCAGCTGCCGGATGAACGAGGCTCTGGACAGTGTACGAGGTGTGGTGAACTCCCCACGCATCGCACACTGCATCACTCAAGATCGATGCGGCCAGACAGGGCACGACGGCACGCGTTTCGAGTCTTCCCAGTGCGGCGAGTTCCAACGCGAAGATTGCTCCCGCCATCGGTGTGCCGAAGACTCCCCCAAATCCAGCTGCGATCCCTGCCATCAGCAACACCCGCATGTCGCGGTCGGAAATCCCGGGGATGAGTCGAGCCAGGCTACCGGCAATGCTGCCACCCATCTGCACGGCGGTGCCTTCGCGACCCGCAGAGCCCCCGAACAGATGCGTCAGCAGTGTCCCAGCCAGGACAAACGGGGCCATGAGAATGGGCACGCCATGTTCGCGGTGACGGATCTCGCGAATGAGGAGGTTGTTGCCTGAGTTGATCTCAGGGCCAACTCGCAATGACAACCAGCCGATCGCCAGGCCAGCTGCGGGGAGCCCCCACAGTAGCTCGGGGTGTATCGCTTGCAGGCGGGTTACTTGATCGAGCGACCAGAGAAACAAGGCACACGCCGACCCTGTCAGTAAGCTGAGGATCACGCACAGCAAGGCCAACTTGCCGATGTCGCGGATGAGGGGATTCATCGGCATGGCGTGTGGCTCTTCGCACCGGGTCAGTTGAGCAGGACGGTTCACAATCATCGCAAGAACGTGACTGTTTCACGGTCGGCGAAGGAGCACAAATAGCGCGAAAAAACCCGGTTGCCCACAAGTGAGCCACCGGGTGTTTTGTGTTTCAACGATGACGTTGTGATTAGCGAGCGAGGAACGCGACCACCACACCGGCATTCACCGGCAGGCTGATGTCAGCGGCACTCGGAACCGTCGTGACGACGGCCTTCAGCTCATCACGGTCCATCGCCAGCCAGGCACAGTCGTAGCTCTGAGCCGATGCGGTCAGCTGAGCGTAGAGTTCCTTGAGGTTCGGACGGTTCTTGACGGTGATGATATCACCGGCTGAAACCTGGAACGAAGGAATCGTGACGGTGCGACCGTTGACCTGGAAGTGGCCGTGAGCCACGCCCTGACGAGCCTGCATCCGGGTGATGGTGAAACCAGCACGACGGACGGCGTTGTCCAGGCGACGCTCGCACTGCACCAGGAGATGATCCCCGGTGTTGCCCTTCATGCGGCGGGCTTTGGCGAAGTAACGACGCAGTTGCTTTTCACGCAACCCGAAGTAGTGCTTGATCTTCTGCTTTTCGTTCAGAGCTGTACCGTAGTTTGACAGCTTCTTACGTCGGGTTGCCTGACCCGGTGGATACGCCTTGCGCTCCGAAGCTCTGACAGCTCCGGCGCTTTCGTAAACCTGAAAATTCAGCCGGCGATTAACGCGAGCCTTTGGGCCAGTGTAACGCCCCATGTGCCATGTCCCTTTCGTGCCTCCGAAGACCTCTTCGGAGTGGGCTGCGCAATGACAGCCGCATCGATCTCAGACTGGGAATCCGGTCAGTGTGACTGCCGGTCCGCCGACCCTGATGACAAGTGGCTACGCACCCATCCTCAAGGGGAAGTGGGTATTATTGCGTGCGGGCCTGCATCATTCAAGGCAAGGGCGTGGATATGGATTCTGGGGTGCGTTGTTGGTTTTAAGTGATTCTGGTGAAATGCCTTGCGGAGAAACTATGGCTTCTTGCCCGGGGCGGCCGGGGCAGACTCTGCCAATCCAACCGGGATCAAATCGACGGTAATTGCGGTCCGACGGTTCGGCAGCCTCTCCGTATACGGTTCGAACATCAACCCCGCATTGTCGGCGGAACTGCGAGCCGTGATATCAATCATTGCGTCGCCGAAGTTCGCCACGCACACAATGTCGCCTGCCTCTGCCATATAATATTGAGAGCCGTCTTTCTGTTTGAAGAACTGGCTGCCAGTGAACACGAAGTCGGCCTGCATCTCCTGTGGCTGACTGCTGGTGAAGAAACTCTCGATGGCCTTGCGGTATTCCTTGTTCAGGCTGCGGGTCAGCAGGTCGAGTTTCTGCTCCTCGGTCATCCGGCCGAACCAGATCAGCTCTTTTGTGTTCGGGTCGTACCGCAGGTCCCCGCGGTTATCGATCTTCAACTCCTTCGGGAGCGGATCGATCACAGCTGTGTAATATCGTTGAGTGGCTTTGCGGACCAGTTGCTGAGCTGCATAGCGATGTGGTCGCCCGTAGTCGTCGGTCCAACTGACGAAGATATCGATCTTCTGCCCGGTGGGGGGGGTGAACTCGGGTTGAAATCGAACGGGTGTTCCCGGCTTAGCGCCCAGGGCAATCAGTGCTGCATGGATCACGTACGCATCGGCATCGATCGCGATGATCGATTCATGCTCCTTCGTCTGCTGTTTGCAGACGAGCATCTCCAGCAGTCCCTCTCTCAGGCACAGGTACCCGCTGAGGACGACCTTTTTGTTCGCGACATCGAGCCAGACAGTGCGTTCTGGGTTGAGTGGTTTGGCAGTGGGTGAGGGTTCAATCGAGAGCGAGACCGCCTGCGGCGGCGCAGGAGGACGTTCTGCCGGTCGCTCATCTGCGGCCGCAGCGAGAGAGCAGATTCCGAACATGAGTAACAGGCTGGCAATCGACGGGGACGCTGCTTGTGGTGCCAAGATCTTCATCCCTCCAGTGATGTCTCGTTCATCATGACTTCTTGCTGGGTATCATCATGCCTTGATGACGTTGCCCTGTCGAGAGTCGGTCACTCCATTCCCTACTGTTCAGCGTTCTGCATCACGCGATCGTGAGCGTGAGATCGAACGCACGGATCCCTCTGCCGTCAAACGACCTCTCTGTCAACGCAGCTTGGTTCAATAAATTCACGTGGAATATTTTCATCGAAATGGCAGAGTGTTGCGTCTTGTCGAGATCGATTCACTCAGCGCATACTACCGCTGTTCTTGTTCCTCTCGTTCTTCCGGAGTCGGCGATGTTCCCCACACAACCGTGCAGCGATTGCGGTCGTTCAGATTCGTCATGGACTCGTCGAGACTTCGTGCAGACTGGACTGGCCGGAGCCGCCGTGGCGGGCATGCTGGGGAGTGGTGGAGTTCGTGCCGAAGATGCGGTCAAAGCATCGCCGCCGGAATCCGAGACGCTGGTCAAGAAGCTGCATGCCTCGCTCTCCGAACCGCAGAAGTCCAAGATCTGTTTTCCTTGGGACTACAAAGACAACCGTGGTCTGCTGCGGACGTATGTCTCGAACAACTGGAACATTACCGACCCGAAGTCACTGACCGTGGGCACTGACTTCTTCACGTCCGATCAGCGGGACATGATCGAGGCGATCTTCTTCGGACTCTACAACCCTGAGTGGCACGAGCGGATTCGCAAGCAGCTCAAAGACGATGCTGGCGGTTATGGCAAGGCACAGACCATCGCGCTCTTCGGCGATGTGAACGACAAGTTCGAATTTGTGATGACCGGTCGACACCTGACGCTGCGCTGTGATGGCAACTCGGCCGACCATGTCGCGTTCGGTGGTCCGATGTTCTATGGCCATGCACCGACCTTTGATGAATTGAAGGATCACCCCGGCAACGTCTTCTGGCCGCAGGCCCTCAAGGCCAACTCGCTGTTCAAGATTCTCGACGGCAAGCAAAGAGAAAAGGCACTCGTGGGCGATATCCCCGAAGAGAGCTCGGTGGCCTTCCAGGGTGACAAGGGTGTCTTCCCCGGGTTGCCGATTGCTGACATGACCGCCGATCAGAAGGCCGTCGTGCAGGATGTCCTCAAGAGCCTGCTTGAGCCCTATCGGCAGAGCGATCAGAATGAAGCTCTGCAGTGCCTCGATAAAACAGGCGGACTCGATCGCTGCTCGCTCGCATACTACAACGCTGACGATCTGGGGAATGATCAGGTCTGGGATTACTGGCGTCTCGAAGGTCCGAGCTTTGTCTGGTACTACCGTGGTGCCCCGCACGTGCATGTGTGGGTGAACGTTGCGGACAGTCCGGACGTGGTGCTGAATACTCACTCAGGATGATGTGGCTCGCTCAGCGAGTTGGCGTCAGCGTTGTTGGCTGAGGCCGGTCCCACATTTTCCGGAGAGTTGTTCGTATGTCGCTGCCAC
>CANJZR010000198.1 GCA_947479075.1 Planctomycetaceae bacterium | reverse complement strand
CATACCAACTCGCCCTCGCTGACGCTTCGGGTTGGTGAGGATTTCGACATCTGTCAGTTCTGTTCGATCTCTTTCGATTTCACTTCGGATGATGGGAGACTTGTCCGAGACCAGTCATCACCTGTTCTACAAACACAGCGATGAGGGTGCCCAGCACAAACACTCCATAGCGTGCGATCTTGCGGGGAACTCCAACCAAGGAAGCATATCCTTCCAAAACATGCCCCGCACAAAACGCAACATTCGCAGCGATCACATACCAAATCACAAATTCGGTCAGATTCAAATTGGCGATCAACTTGTTTCCCAACGGAATCAGACCGACAGCAAGCACACCGTTATAAACGAGCCGCAGCCACTCCCAATGTTTGAAGACCGCGTCGGCAGTTTCGTTGGTCAGCTGTGGCGATTCTTCCATGATGGACGGACTGCTCTTTGATCACGTGGACTTTCAGCAGATGACGTTCATGTGGCTCAGCCACCCCTCTTCTCCGCCAGCTTCTCACGCACCCGTTTCTCAAGCGCCTTGAGAATGTCGTAGTCACTCATATACGGCGATTCGAACGCTGGACGCAGTGGGAGCGGCACATCGTCCATGCGGTAGACCGTTCCGGGCGAGTTAATCCCATAAGTCGCTGTCGTGAAAGCCACAGCTGCGACGCGGGCGGTTTCACTCATCTTGGGGTCGAGCGTGATGACCGGGATGCTCTTCAGGTGATCCCGCGCGGGCTGGCTGAAGTTCGACATCGGGTCGCTGGCGATGATGAGTGCGGCGTCAGCTTCGCCGCGAGCGAGCAGATCCGAGGTCGTGTACTCACCGGGATTGAAGCGGGGGTAGCCTCGACAAAGATTGACTCCGAATGGATACCCGGTCGACCAGGTGACGACGTTATCGGCCCCGGTCACGTTGCCGTGTCCACGCATCGGCTTCGCGATCCAGCGGGTGTGCTTGTTCATGTCACGGGCCAGGGCGAGGACCGCCCCGCTGTTGAAGTGCTTGCCCCGCGTCATCGTCACGCCCATCCCGAACAGGATCGCCCCGTACTTGGCCTTGATCATGCCGTCCATGACCTCGCGCATCGTCTTAATCGAGATGCCCGTCTTCTGCTCGACACTCTTGTCGGGCTCCAGTCCCTTGGCCAGCATGCGAAACGACCAGGCCAGCTCAAAATCGGAACGCGGTTTGATCTGCAGGAAGAGATCTACCGCCTTGGAACTCTTGGTCTTCCGTACATCGATGAGGACAGCTGTGCGATCCTTGCGCCCGTTGGGAAGATATTCGCTCTTGGGCATGAGGCTGTATTTGGAGAAGTGCCGGGGATGGCTCTCCGCCGGGTTTCCGCCCCAGAAGAGGAGATAGTCGGCCCGGTTGCGGATCTCGCCGAGGGTACTCGTGACCTCCCCGACGCCCTGAAACGCCATTCCACTGGGCCCGTGACAGACGCTGGTCGTCGTGTCGATCATCCCACCGATCCAGTCCGTGATCGCGACAGCCACGCGCTGGGCTTCGCAGGTCGTATCTGAAAGACCATAGGTGATCGGGTAGTGGGCACTGGACAGGATTTCGGCCGCCCGTTCGATCGCCTGCTCGTAACTCGCGGGCTGACCGTCGATGCGGGCGTCGGGTTCGTTCTCGATGTGGTGATTCAGGAACCACGATTTTCCGAGAACGCAGGCCCGCTCCGCTTTGACGATCTTATTGCCGTCGACGCTCAAATCGATGTCGTCACAGACACAACCGCAAAACGTGCAGGTGGCGTCCTGAATGATCTTCAGGTCGAGCGAACTCGCGGGAGCGACAGGGGCGTCAGTCGACATCAAGCTGTCCTCTGGATGAGGTACCGCAATGAGTATGGTACGAGGACCTCCACTGTCCGCGAATTCCGCAGGGGTGTCAATTGGAGGTGACGAGCAGTGCGGGGAGGAGAGGACGGCGGCGTGACATCGTTGAGCAGGAAATGCCCAACATTGTTCGCCCTCGCTGACGCTTCGGGTTGGTGATCTTGTAGCCCGTTCACTCAAGTCACAGGCCCCGCCCGGCGATCACTCTTCTGGTTTTCGGAACAGGTCGAGGAAACGGTCTTCGTACTCGGCAAACACTCCGAGCCGGTCGAGTTCCTGCTTGAGTTCGTAGGCCTTCGACCGGTCCTCTTTGGCCTGGGTAAAGAGCGACTCGATTGTCTGATTGTCCCTCGGTGAGACGAGTGGCGGCTCTTCGAGGTCATTCGCCTCATTATCGCCCACCTCCGGCTCCTTGGCTGATTCCTCTTCGGACTTGGGCGGAATGAGACGGAGGCCACCCTCCATCTTGGAGAGCAGGGAGGTGAGTTGCCGACTCACCTGATTCGCCTGATTCTCCAGTTCACTCAACTCAATCGGGATGCCCGACAGCTCACGGAAAACCTTAAGGACTGCCAGCGAGGCACCGGGGTAAGGCAACTGGGCAAAGAGGTGCGGTATCGATCCGAGCAGACAGACGCCCGGCATGCGCATCTCTGACGCTGCCCCCAGCAGCACACCGTTCAGCCCGCCGATGTGCCCCTCGCGCAGGACATCGATATCCGCTTGAGAGACTTCCTCGAGGGTACTGTCCTCAGTCGCCGCAGCCACGACGCGAGACTTCTCATCGGGTCGCATCTGTGTCGATAACGCCGCGAAGGTGAACACTCGCTCCACCCCGAGTTCGCGAGCTGTGTCGATCAGGCCGCGACAGAGTGCCCGCTTGCCCGTGGGTGGCTGAGCCTCTCCGATGAACAGAACGAGGTCGCGTTTCCCTTCCGGGTCCCGCCACAGGAACAAGCGATTCCGCGGCACGCGGACCTGGCGAATGATGCCGTCTTTGACTTCGACGTGGTCGACATCATACAGCTCGCGCGGCAGGAACTCGGCAAACACCCGCATCTCCAGCTTCGCAGCCAGATAGAACCCGGCATTCATCGCGACATGACCCATCCCGGGCCACACAGCGATCAGCCACGGTGACGCCAGCTGTTCCGATTCAGAATCGTGGTCCATGTATGCTCGCTTAATGTCGATGTGATGAGTTTGGTCGAGTGTGGTTCCAACTTCTCAGTATAGACAGCGACAGGAGTCCGTTCACATGCCGTGACCTTTGTATGCGGCAAGTCATCACTCCCGCGAGCGGCTGATGTCAGTCAGTCGTTCGTGGTCAGAAGCACCATATCGGCCTGACGACTGACGCTCGCCTTATGTGAAATGGCGAATCGCATTCAGCTGCTGGCGAAGTTCCTGGCGGAAGTCAGGATGGGCAATGGAGATCAGGGCCTCGCCCCGTTGACGCAGCGAAAGTCCGTGCAGATTGACGGCTCCGTACTCGGTGACGATCCAGTGGACATGACCTCGCGTCGTGACGACACCGGCACCGGGGGACAGTTCGGCGGAGATGCGTGACAGCGTGCCCCCCTTGGCTGTCGACGGGAGAGCGATGATCGCGAGGCCGCCCGGCGATTTGGCCGCGCCCCGAATAAAGTCCATCTGCCCCCCGATTCCCGAGTAGATCTGATGTCCCAGAGAATCGGCGCAGACCTGCCCCGTGAGGTCGATCTGGAGGGCCGAGTTCACCGCCACCAGTTTGTCGATCTTGCGCAACAGATTGGTGTCGTTGGTGATATCAGATGGCAGAAAGGTCACCAGGGGGTTGTCGTCGATGAAGTCGAACAGACGCCGGGTTCCGGTGACGAAACTGGTGACGATCCGGCCGGGGTACACCTTCTTACAGCGATTCGTAACGACGCCGGCATCCACCAGATCAAGAACCCGGTCGGAGAACATCTCGGTGTGAATCCCCAGATCTCGCTTGCTGGTCAGTCGAGACAGCACCGCATCGGGGATCGATCCAATTCCGGTTTGCAGGGTCGCCCCATCCTCGATCAGCTTGGCAATCTGTTCGCCGATCGCCGCCTCAACAGGTGTTTCCTCGGACGCGGGATGTTCATGGAGAGGGCAATCGGTCTGGGTGTAGGCCGCCAGCGACTTCAAGGGCACCGAGCTGTCGCCGTGCGTCCTCGGCATTTGTCGATTGACCTCAGCAATCAGCAACGGAGCACTGTCCGCAGCTGCGCGGGCCACATCGACCGAGGTCCCCAGTGAACAGTAGCCCTGCCGATCGGGTGGTGAGAGATGCAGCAGTGCCGCATCGAGTCGGATCAGCCCGCTGCGAAACAGGTCGGGAATATCGGAGAGAAACACCGGGATGAAGTCGGCATATCCGCTCTGGATCGCCTTCCGGACCGGAGGGCCGGTGAAGAGTGAGACCGAGGTGATTCGCCCCCGGCACTCCGGCTCGACGAACGGAGCGGGCCCGGCCGTGTGCATGTGGTAGAGCTTGATATCGGTCAGGTCCGTCCGCCGACAGAGTGCCTCCAGCAGCAGTGTGGGAGTGGCCGAGGCCCCATGCACGAAGATGTTCATCCCATTCTTCAGTTTCGCGACAGCTTCGTCGGCGGAGACCGACTGTGGCAGGGATGAATTCATACTGGCCTCAGAGACGAAGTGAGCGTGGAGAGCTGAGCAGAGTTGCCGTCGAGCCCAGTTTATCCCACGACATGGCCGACGTGCCAAGTACTCCAGGAATACTCGCTATCGCCCGATGGAGTGAGCTGTGTGGCGTTTGCCACCTGCTCTGTATTGGGAGGTTTGGCGGGGACTCACCGCCCGATGACACACTCTCATAATCCAACCAGGAGTGGCTGATTTTGCCCTCCCTCGCCCCACAAAACCCGACACGATTTGGGAAAAGTGCGGTCGCGTGGTAGAGTATTTGGACCGCCCACGGTTGCTCATGCGGCACTTTCAGGGATTTCACTCATGTTGCATCGCCGAGACGCCATGCTGAGGTTAGGAGCTGTCGCTGGCGGTGCGCTCTCGCTCCCTCAGCTGATGGCCAGCGAGCAGGCGGCGGCGACAGCCACAAAAAAGCGTTCGGCCAAGTCGTGTATTTTCCTGTTTATGTGGGGGGGGCAGCCACAGCAGGACATGTGGGACATGAAGCCCCATGCTCCAGACGGTGTCCGCAGCCCCTTCGCCCCGATCGAGACGAACGTCCCCGGCATCCTCTTTAGTGATCAGATGCAGCAGATCGCGCGGCACGCGGACAAGCTTTCGATCATCCGGACTCTGAACCACGCCACGACTGACCACGGCGTGTCGGTCTATCATGCCATGACCGGGCGGGCGATGGTTCCGCCGCGGACCTTTCCGGCGAATTCCCGGCGGCGGACTGACTTCCCGTCAATTGGCTCAATGTTCTCCCACCTCGGGGAGAAGACGGCACTTCCCGCCAGCTTCGCGATCCCGCGACCGGTCGCCCACGATGGAGTGCGGTACTCCGGCACTCACGCCGGGTTCCTCGGCTCGAAGCACGATCCCGTCGAACTGGGACAGGTCTACAATCACGTCGAGGTCGGCCCGCGTGTGAACGCAGCTGCATCGGTGATTCCACTCGATCTGCCTCAGGACGTGACGATGGCCCGCCTGCAGGCTCGTCGCGGGTTGCGTGATCTGCTCGAAACCGAAGACCGAACCGTACAGAAGACGGGCGGTATCCTGGCTCACGAAAGTGTCTACGACGACGCCTACCGACTGATTCACTCCACAGCTGTGAAGGACGCGTTGAATCTGGAACTGGAGTCACCCGCCACCCGCGATCGGTATGGTCGCAACGAGTATGGGGAAAGCTTCCTCACCTCCCGGCGGCTGATCGAGGCAGGGATTCGGCTGGTGACCGTGAACTGGATGTTCATCACCCCCGCCGCCAAGGTGTACAACGTGTGGGATGCCCACGGCGGACTGCTCGATCTGGAGCATGGCCAGACCGGTTATGGGATGCTGAAGGCCAACTACTGCCTCCCCGCTTTCGACCAGGCTTACTCCGCCCTGCTGGAAGACCTGTCTCTGCGTGGTCTGCTGGATGAGACGCTGGTGTCGTGCGTGGGAGAGTTTGGCCGGACTCCTAAGATTAACGGAGCCAATGGACGCGACCACTGGCCGTTCTGCTATTCCGGTGTCCTCGCTGGCGGCGGCGTGAAGGGCGGAACAGTCTACGGAGCCAGCGATAAGCAGGCGGCGTACATCAAAGAAAACCCGGTCTCGCCAGGCGACTATCTGGCTACCATTTGCGAGGCGTGCGGCCTTGATCCGGCCCGGGAGATCCATGATCTGGAAGGCCGTCCGTTTAAGATCTGCGACGGAGAGCCGATCACGTCGATTCTGGGATAAATAAGGGACGATCCTCAGAGTCACAGGGCTGTTGCTTTACCTACCCGAAGCGTGAGCGATGGCAAGCCACGTTGGATATTTCCACGTATTTTGACGTAATACACGGAAGCACAAGCCTATCGCTAGCTTAAAGTGACCAGCAGCCTCCCCTGTCGCCGCTTCGCGGCTGCGGGCAGCCACATGACCGGTTTTCCATGGGTTGTCCACCCATGGCTATTGGCTATCGCCGCTTCGCGGCTATGGAGAGGGAGTGAATGAAAAAAGGGTGAGACGACATACGAAGATATCGTCCCACCCTGTCTGAAATCACCGCATCGAAGATTCAGTCTCGGCTACTTCTTCGGCTGGGGAATCGGAAAGACCAGCAACGCGTTCTCGGCGAAGGTCAATTCACCGGTCTTGTCATTGATGCGGTACTGGACCTTCAGCTGTTTGGCAGTGCCAGGGGCCGGGTCACCGCCGAAGCTGGCGCTGTAGGTTGGTTCCGGAAGACTGATCAGCGGCAGCTCGCCCGCCTGTTTTTGCAGGATTGCGGTGACATCCTGACGAGATCCCTCAGCTCCGTATTCGGCTTTGAGAATCTCCACTCTGGTCTTTCCGAATTTCACCTGGGAGACCAGTTCCTTCACGTCAACGCCCTTGTTGCCGAGCTTCTGAGCGATGGCCAGAACTGCCTGCTCAGCGTCGGCTTTCAGCTCGGGTATCTGCATCGCCGCGATCGCCTGCTTCAGCATATCGACAGTGGGATAACGCTTCAGGATTTCGAGAACGAGCTTCTTCTCGGCGGGCTGACGCGAGACATCGAACGCTTTCTGGCACATCTCGGCCCGTTGAGCATCGGGCAGCACGAACTGCCGGGCGATGCGGATGTAGCCTCGAATGGCTCGAATCTGGTACTGGTTCGTCGGCGACTGGGCCAGATCGAGCAGGACCGGCGCCGCGTCTTCCGTCATCCACTCTCCCAGGAGGCGGCTGCTGATGTCCT
>CANJZR010000197.1 GCA_947479075.1 Planctomycetaceae bacterium | reverse complement strand
TTGATATCCTCGACGATGCGTGAGGAGAGTGATGAGGGACGAGAGAGAAGAGACGAGAGCCAGACGCTGAATGCAGGCTCAACACTCTCCTCTCTCGACCAGGCCCAAAGGGCCACAGGCCGAGTGGCGAAATGGCAGACGCACGGGACTTAAAATCCCGAGACTCGAAAGGGTCGTGCGGGTTCGAGTCCCGCCTCGGTCAATAAGTAGGTTTCAATCTAATACGGAGGGGGGCATCTGATGAGGCTCGATCCGTTCGGTCAAGTGGTGATCTTCGCGATCCTGCTCGTGGTGCCCCTTGGAATTGTAATCTTGAATGATCGAACCAAACCTCAACCGTTAGAGCGAAAAGAGCCGATTGCATCGACGCCGCGGCAGAAGTTGTTCAGGGTCTGCTGGACGATTCTTCTGATGGCATTCTTCTTAGGCGTGGCCGTCTGCACGGAAGTGATGAAGTGGTCAAAAGGGCTCGTGTTGACCGCGACGATTGGCTTGATGGTATCTCTGATTATTGCGTATGTCTTTGTCAAGATCGCATGGGCTTGGGTTAGAGGCGACTATATTTATGTCGCAAGGTTGAACTCAAACCAAGAATGGGAAGTGGATTGCCCGAGATGTCAGCGGCGGATCCCTCTTTCGTTGCCCAGAGAACAGACTTCATCCATTGTTGAATTCCAGTGTCTTCAGTGTGGTTCTGAACGGACGTGGAGGGCGATCCTTCGTAAGGACTTATCGGATCGTATTCAGTCTCATTCGCCCCAGAACTAGCATAAAAAAGTGAGTCTCATTCTTTACTTTGCCGCGGATCAATCAGCCATTGGGAACAGGGGCACGGTTGGTAGACCACTTGGATCACACTGCGCAGTCGTTAGTGTCCGCGGTCGGGAACTCCTGACACGCCGCATCGCGTGAGCCCACACTGGGTGTGAGTCGAAGAGAGGTTTATTGCACTGTGCTGTAAGGTCTACCGCCGGACCGCTCTTGCGTATTGCACGGGCAGGATGTCGGAGGCTTTTTCGACACCGAGTTTGGCTGCGGCGTGGTAGGGCCAGTAGGGGTCGCGGAGGAGTTCGCGGGCTAAGAGAACCAGGTCGGTGTCACCAGCGCGGACGGCGTCGTCGGCCTGATTCGGATCGGTGATCATCCAGCCGGCAGCTGTGGGGATGCCAGTTTCGCGGCGGATGCGGCTGACGGTGGGGATCATGAAGCCGGGGCCCCACGGGATTTGCGAGATATCGGGGGTCACAAAGCCCTGGCTGACATCCAGCAGGTCGAGGCCGGCGTCTTTGAGGCGGCGGGTCAGCTCGATGGACTCCTCCACGGTCACTCCGCCGGGGAGCCAGTCGGTGACGGACAGACGAACGGTGAGTGGCAAACGTTCGGGCCAGACTTTGCGTACCGCCTGAAATGTCTCCATCAGAAAACGAATGCGGTTCTCAAAGCAGCCGCCGTAGTTGTCGGTTCGCTGGTTGGCGAGCGGCGAGTAAAACTCATGGGCGAGGTAGCCGTGGGCGAAGTGCAGCTCCAGCCACTCGAATCCGGCGGCCAGTGAACGCTGAGCTGCAGACACGAAGGCCTGTTGGATGCGCTGGATGTCATCGAGGGTCATCGCCTGGGGAACCTTCGGCAGGTTTCCGCCAAACGCGACAGCGGACGGTGCGATGGTGTCCCAGCCGCCGTGTCCCGTCTCAATGTGGTTGTCGCCTTCCCAGGGCTTGTGGGCGCTGGCCTTGCGACCGGCATGAGCGATCTGGATCCCGGGCACCGCTCCATACTGCTTCATGAAGCGAGTGATTTTTGCGAACGGCTCGACATGCTCATCAAGGTAAATGCCGCTATCGGCCGGAGAGATGCGACCTTCCGGCGACACAGCTGTGGCTTCCACGATGACCAGACCGGCACCACCCACGGCTCGCGAGCCCAAATGGACAAAGTGCCAATCGTTTGGGAATCCGTTGTCGGATGAGTATTGGCACATCGGAGCGACTCCGATGCGGTTTTTCAGTTCGACATCCTTCAGACGGAACGTCTCAAACAGACTCGCCATGCTTTCGTCTTTTCTCTTCTTCACCGGGTTGAGCGATAGGCCGGCTTACTTGTCGTTCTGCAGATGAGCTTCTACGAACCACAGCTTCTTATCGAGTTCACGTGAAATTCCCGTGAAGAGATCGGCGGTGTCCGCGTCTTCGAGCTTGTCGGCCTGGTCGATTGCAGCTCGCACCAGCTTGCCCACTTGAGCCATCGCGGTGGACAACGTGTCGACATGGTCGCGACCGCTGGTGATATCGGTTGGATAGCTCTTGAGCGAAGTCCGCTTAGAGACGACTTGCAACGTCCCCTCGGCAGTGCCTCCCAGAGCAGTGATCCGCTCGGCCACATCGTCCACAAATCCGGCCACATCGCCCGCGACAGAATCAAAAAGTTCGTGAAGCGAAATGAACTGGGGCCCCTTCACGTTCCAGTGAGCCTGCTTGGCCTGCAGCCCCAAATCGAGCAGGTCTGCCAGCCGTTCATTCAGCAGATTACACAGCGTCGCACGTTTCTTGGCGGGGATGTCATTCTTCGTGGGATTCATGAATGTTCCTTTCAATGCCTGGGATCGAACGTCAGCATTCTACGCACCTGGCGTGATGGCACAAAGAGGCGAAAAGCCTCAATTCATGAGTTCTTGTGATCACTCAGAACTGAGGTCGCGTGCCAACCCAAGCCGCGAATGCGCGGGGTGAATCATGAACCGTGGGCGCTCCCGACTCGCTGCGATCAGCTGCGGCCGGCAGCGAGTTGATGGGCGAGTTCGAGGACCTTCATGTTGGCCAGGCCGTCCTCACCCGGGTCGACCAGGTGGCCTGCGGAAATCGAACGGCAGAAGTCGTTGACCTGTTCCGCGTACTGGTTGGCTGCGGGGATCTGGATCTCTTCCCACGGCGTGTCTTTGTCCACACCCCGCTTGATCTTGAGCACGCTGACATCGGGGGGGACGAAGGCGTCTTCGATAAGGATGGTGCCTTTCTCGCCGACGATTTCTGCCTGGCAGCGATAGGGCAACTCAAAGCTGCAGTCGACATTGGCCAGGATATCACCGGGGAAGGTCAGTCCGATACGCATCGTCATGTCGACGCCGGTTGGCCACCAATGAGCACTGGAATCGATCTGGGTTGGCTCTGTCTCCGTGAAGTACCGCGAGCAATTCACTCCGTAACAGCCCACGTCCCACATGGCTCCGCCACCACGCTCGGGGAGCAGACGCCAGTCGTTACGGTCGATGTCAAAAGAGAAGCTGGCGACGATCTGTCGCAGAGGGCCGATCGCTCCCTGGCGAACGAGTGCGCGTGCCATCTTGGAGCGAGGATGGTGCCGCCACATGAAGGCTTCCTGCAGAATCACGCCCGCCGAGCGACAGGCCTCGACCATCTCATGGGCTTCTTCCATGTTCAGGGCCAGCGGCTTTTCACACAGCACATGCTTACCGGCTTTCGCAGCTGCGAGCGTCCAGCGAATATGCTCTTCACCGGTACAGGGAATGTAGACCGCGTCGACTTCCGGGTTGTCGAGTACCGCCTGATACGAGTCGTAGGCATGCGGCACGCCGTGGGTCGTAGCCCATTCCTGGGCGACTCCGGGCCTCTCGCTGGCCAATGCATGCAACACCGCCAGCTGTGATCCCTTCAAGCCAGGGATCAATCCCCGCTGCACAATGCGACCACAACCAAGGATGCCGAATTTCAAAGGACTCATGGAGCTGCCATCAAGGGGAGGGGGCATGGAACTTCTAACGAGCTTAGCGGGCGATGAGCAGAAGTCCAGAACCGGCGAGGCCCGTGAATGAGAAGCGAGCCGATTCCCGAGATCGTTTTCGTCAGGGAAAATAACATCGTCAGGTCAAGAAACGGCATGCAGTACCTCACCATTGCAAGCTTCTCATTCAGACCTCGATACCAGTCTGAACGCGAAGGTTTCCACTGATCTGTGACCGAGAGCCTGCAGAAGTACCTATGGAGATTTCCTGATGTGAGCGGGACTCGGGTTTCCTGGCGGAGTCGGTTAGACTGTGCGATGCCACAGCGGATCTCCCGGGTGGCTTCCTTGAGATGGCGACCATGTCACTGACCCCTGAAGCACGCGCGTATCTTGACGCGTTCAAAGCGACTGGAACTCCGATGGAGTCCGTGTCCCCGGAGCAGGCGAGGGCACTTGTTGCCCCGCTGAAGTCCCGGAAAGAGGCTGTTTCCGAGATTCGCGATATCTGGATTCCCGGTCCGGCGGGTGAGCTGTCCGCACTGGTCTACACTCCGCTCATCCATGAAGACCGCGAAGACCTGCTCCCGACGATTGTGTTCTTTCACGGGGGAGGCTGGGTTGTCGGGTCGCCGAAGAGCCACGATGGGATGTGTCGCCGGCTCTGTAATGCGATGGAAGCCATCGTCATTTCGGTCGACTACCGTCTGGCTCCCGAGAACAAGTATCCCGCAGCTGCGGAAGACTGTTACGCCGCGACCGTGTGGGCGTCGAAGTTCATTGAGAACTTCAACGGTGATCCGTCGCGACTGATCGTCTGTGGCGACAGTGCGGGCGGAAATCTCGCCGCTGTGGTCGCACTGATGGCTCGTGATCGAGGCGGTCCGGCAATCGCCGCTCAGGTGCTGCTCTATCCGATCACCGATCACAACTACGATACGGGTTCCTATCGAGATAACGGCAAGGGGTACTTCCTGACGACTGAGACGATGAAGTGGTTCTGGAATCACTACCTGGAGAGCCCCGAACAGGGGAAAGAACCCTATGCATCGCCACTGCAGGCGGACCTCAAGGGATTGCCCCCGGCCATCGTTCTCACCGCCGAGTATGACCCTTTGCGTGACGAAGGCCATGCCTACGCCAGCAAGCTTCAGGCTGCCGGAGTGACGGTGCGGCGGGTGGCCTGCCTGGGCCAGGTTCATGGATTCCTGCGTCGACTCGATCTGTTTCCCGCCGCAGCTGGGGGAACGCTGATTGGCGTGTGCAAGCAGACACGGGAAATGCTCGGCTGGCCCGCAGTGGAATGGACGGGTGATTCCGTATGAACCCGTACGAGCAGAATCGGACGGCATGGAACTCGCTCGCTGATCAGAGCAGCCCGTTCGCCAAAGTCGCGACCGATCAGGAATGTGCTCAACCGCTGGTCCAGCTCGACAGTCGCGGCTGGCTGCCCGGGAGCGTGAAGGGCCTGAAGGTACTCTGTCTGGCAGCTGGGGGCGGCTGGCAGTCGATCCTCTATGCCGCAGCGGGGGCAGATGTCACGGTCGTGGATCTCAGCCCGTCAATGCTGCGGCTCGATGCCCGCGAGGCAGAACGGCGAGGCTACACTTTGAAGCTGGTCGAAGGCTCGATGGACGATCTGTCGATGCTGGAGGCAGAGTCCTTCGACATCGTCCACCAGCCGGTCAGTACCTGTTACGTGCCACGCATTGAAGCGGTGTTTGCTCAGGTGTCGCGGGTACTCAAAGACCGTGGGATCTATATCAGCCAGCACAAAACGCCGACCTCGCTGCAGGTGGTCGACAACGATTCTCAGCACCGATACCTGATCGGCGTGTCGTACTACGTTGGAGACGACCCGCTGCCCGATGTGAATGATATCGCCTACCGGGAAGTCGGGACGCGGGAATACCTGCACCGCTGGGAGGAACTGGTCGGGGGGCTCTGCCGGGCAGGGTTTGTGATTGAAGACCTCGTGGAACCGAAACGCGGGAACCCCGAAGCCAAGCCGGGAAACTTCCGGCATCGTGGGATGTTCGTGGCACCCTATGTGAGGATGAAGGCCCGGCGGATTGCCGATCGGGGGACGATGAATCGGGGAACTCCCGCGATCTGGACGCCAGAGTAAGCCTTTCGCCCTTGTACTCGCTGTCGGTCCGGCGACAATGGACCGACACGACAATCCATGTTCCAGGTGAGCCCGAAATGGCAATCTTTGAAGAGAGTATTCTCCTGCCCATACCGCGTCCGGTGCTGTTCGACTTTTTGTCGAAGCCCGCCAACGTGGCGAAGGTCACAAGTTCGGCTGTCGGATTGAAGTTTAAAGAGGCCCCTGAGATCGTCACGACCGGATCTCGGATCTCGATCCAGATGGTGGTCATGGGACAGGTTCAGAATGCCATCCACGAGATTGCGGAATTTGCCCATCCTGAACTCATCGTCGAAGTCCAGCTGGAAGGACCGATGAAGAGCTGGCGGCATGAGCACCGGTTTGAAGAAGTCGGTGACCAAACGCGGATGATCGATGTGATCGACTACACGAAACCGGGTGGGATCGTCGGCCTGTTGCTTTCTGAGGCGAAGGTGAACGACATGCTCGAAGAGAACTTCTTCCAGCGGGAACAGAACCTCCGCCGTTTAATTGCCCAGGGACTACTGACTTGAGTACACCCACGCCAACTCCCCGACTGCCTTCCCGCTCTGCAGCGGGTTCGGACGCGTATACCTGGCTGGGGGTTATCTGGCTGCTGATGCTGGCGGGGGGCTTTATGGCTCTCATGATGCTCATGGTGAATGTCATTAACCTGCAGGTTTTACTGGGGCTGTTGGTGTTTGTGGCACTGAACATTCTCGGGCATTTCGTACTCGGACGGTGGGTGGCCAGGCGAATCGCAGCGACCCGATCTGAAGAAGACGAAGACCCCAGGTAGTCTGACCGCCCGCGCGAACTACGATCCTGCCAACACGAGGCCGCCTTCAGGCGAGTGTTGGTTCTGTACAAGAGACTGTGATGCCGACCACTGATCATTCGATTCCCGATCACCAACGGATCGTGCCCCCCTGGAGACGGTCGGGGACGTGGATGGTCGTGATCATGTTCTTGTTTGCGATCGCGATGATCTCGCTGATGTATATGTATTGGGAGTTGCACACCCGTCCGTTTCGTCCGCTGCAGATTGCGATCAATGCCCGGTATCCGAACTCGATGCCCCGGGTGATCGGGGGGAAGCACAAGAGTCACCAGCCTGACAGTAAGCCGACACTTCGCATGGTTATCGCTGTCGACTTCGATCCCACGGACGGTCTCCCTCGGCCTCCAGGAACCAAGCCGGAAGACGAGGATCGTCTGACGCTGACTGACACAATGCAGGTCGATCCGCGTGTCGAAGAAGCCTACAAGACGCTGCTCCAGCTGGCGAATGAGAACACTGACCTGACCCAGTACCAGGTGATCGAGATCTTTCTGGAACAGCGACGCCCGGAGAAGCGTTCC
>CANJZR010000196.1 GCA_947479075.1 Planctomycetaceae bacterium | reverse complement strand
TTCCATTGATCGACGACAAATCCACTCGCTACTGAACAACTGGGTCATCGTTATCAGAGGCGGTGGTGGGAATCGGTACTGCCCGCAATCGAGGAGTATCATTCGCGATCTTCAGCACGTCGCGGCAGTGTGTGTGACAATCCACGCAGGTCGAAAGCACTCCCAGATAGGCGTATGTCGCTCCTTCCAGATTCCTTAATCCCGCCTGTTCAATCAGCTTTCTGGATTGTCGGCGGAGCTGTTCGCGGTAGTCGGCATAAGTGGCATCCTGGTTGGCTTCCCATTCCCCGCTGTTACACATCTTCAGGAGTTCGACACCTGCTTTATTGATCATCGCGAAGTCTTTTTCCACCAGCCCCTCGACGACCGATTGTGTGCTGGCCAGTTTGGCACGCATGATCGCGTCCTGCGGCTCGGCACCGGATGAAGAAGGCTTTGAATCTCCCATTGCGAAAGCGACTCCGACCGTTGCCAGGAGTCCAACACCGAGCAGTACGTTACGTTGCATGATGGCGTCCATGTCTGACCGACAAGATTTTCCGATTGTCCGACCTTTAACTCGCTTGATCGGCATGAGTTGTTTCCTGGTTCAGTCATTCCGGGAAGCGAGTGAGTCGTCCCGGAGAAACGGATACTATTCGCCCACTGTGCATCCGGGTCACGCCTTTCTTTGCCGGTCTTGGATGTGCACGACGAAGACCCGCACACCAACGCTGGAACCTGTACGGGCGGCGGAGCGGTCGTTCCCAGTTCCGTAAGCAACCACTCTGCTTCATCACCAGACTTTCATCACCGCCTGTTCAGCGCATCGCATGTTGAGAGGAACGTCTTGGTCGACTGTCGCACGGCGAATTTGTTAGGATCGTCGCTTACCCACCCCGCCCCCCTCCGCCGACACCGACCATGCCGCTGACCATTACTGACCTGACGGTACACGACCTCCGGTTCCCGACCTCAAAGCATCTCGACGGGTCGGATGCGATGAATCCGGATCCCGATTATTCGGCGGCGTACTGTGTGTTGCACACGAATGATCCATCCGTCTCCGGGCATGGGATGACGTTCACGATTGGACGGGGCAATGATCTCTGCTGCCGCGGTATCGAGGCACTCCGCCCGCTGATCGTCGGCAAGACGCTCGACAGTATCACTGACGACATGGGCGGATTCTGGCGACATATCACCGGGGACAGTCAGCTGCGCTGGGTCGGGCCGGAAAAGGGCGTAATCCACCTCGCGACGGCCGCTGTGGTCAACGCGGTGTGGGACCTGTATGCCAAGGCCGAAAAGAAGCCGCTCTGGCAGGTCCTGACCGACATGACGCCTGAGCAACTCGTGCGCTGCATCGACTTCCGGTACATCACCGATGCACTCACCCCCGAAGAGGCCCTCGCGATCCTCACGAAGTGGTATCCGACTCGCAAGGACCGCATTGCCCACCTGCAGGCCGAAGGTTATCCCGCCTACACGACCTCGGCTGGCTGGCTCGGGTACTCGGACGACAAGCTGCGCGACCTGTGCCGCAAGGGCATGGCCGACGGCTGGAACTGTTTCAAGATCAAGGTCGGTCGCGATCTGCAGGACGACATCCGTCGTTGCAAGATCATCCGCGAAGAGATCGGCTGGGACCGCCGGATGATGGTCGACGCGAATCAGGTCTGGGACGTGCCCCAGGCGATCGAATGGATGAAGCACCTGGCCCCCTACAAGCCGTGGTTCATCGAAGAACCGACCAGTCCCGATGACATTCTCGGGCACGCCGCGATCGCCAAGGCGGTCGCTCCTATCCTCGTCGCAACAGGCGAGCATTGTGCCAACCGGGTGATGTTCAAGCAGTTCCTGCAGGCGGGCGCCATCGGCATTTGTCAGATTGACAGCTGTCGCATTGGCGGGGTGAATGAGATCCTGGCGGTCATCCTGATGGCTGCCAAGTTCGGCATCCCGGTCTGCCCGCACGCGGGCGGTATTGGCCTGTGTGAGTACGTGCAGCACCTGTCGATCTTCGACTATGTCTGTGCCAGCGGAACTCTGGAGAACCGGCTGACCGAGCACGCAGGCCATCTGCACGAACACTTCAAAGCTCCAATCCACATGCAAAATGGCCGCTACATGCCGCCGACAGCTGCCGGCTACAGCATCGAAATGTGGCCCGAATCGATCGAACGTTACGCCTTTCCGAACGGAGCCGAGTGGAAGGCGTGAGCACGCGTCCGTACCAGATTGGAAAGCCACCGGTGAAACAACCTGAAAAGCGATGATTTCGCCAGAATCCCCGCCACAGGACACGTTTCGCTCGTGACAATACTCTCGGGTGACTGAAGACCGGGTTGTACGCGAGGTGATCATGCGGCCTGTGGCATCATTTCCAGTTCCAGGCGAGCTGCGTCGCTGTTGTTACATGGCGTTTGGCTCAATTCTGACTCTGCTGGTCGTCGGGCCGGTGCTGGCTCAAGGTCGTGCCCGGTCATCGATTCAACGAATGAATGAGCAGCTTCGGCAGCAGGAAATCGCCCAGCTGCAAAGTCAGCTGGACGATGTGAAGAAGGTACTCGACACCGTCACCTCGCAGGGAACAATGACCGAGGCCCAGTTGGAATCGGCTCGCAAGAGCGCGGTCGACGCTCGTGAGGCCCTCAAAGAAGCTGCAAAGGCCAGTAAAACGGCCAGCTCCAAGATCCGGAAAATCGAAGAGAGCATTCTGGAGACGCAGACATCTGATTCGGATTACGCCAAAGCTCTGGATGGTGTCGATGCCGCCCGCCGCGCAATGGACGCGGAACTGCACCGCATCCTGGGACGACCTGCTCCGGCTCCCGATGAGGAGGAATCGACTCGTTTGGCCGAGTTGGCCCGGCTGACTCCGGGACAGCGGGCTCTCCTGAACAAATCCGAGACCTACGCCGAAAAGAAAACCGCTCTGAACGATGCCATGAAAGAGCTGGATCGAGTGAGATCCAATCTGTTCCAGGCCAACGACGAATGGAAGAAGGCACGCGAAGAGCGACGTCTTCTCGAACAGGAAGTCTCCAAGAACGAAAAGACGAATCGCGGAGCGGCCCAGGACAGCTCAGAGGCTCGGGGTGACCTGCGATCAGCGACACAGATTGCAGCTTCTGCGCGAGTGACGATTGCCCAGATCGAAGCGCGGCTGCAGTCTCTGGGGGCAAATACAAAGCAGTCCTCGGACAAGAAGCCGAAGAACGGCAAACGTGGCTCGTGAGTTCGCCCCGGCATTCTTCGCGGGTACAATCTGGCGAAGAGCTGTGGCTTCCATCTTACGGTTCCTGGAGGGACGAGAGCTCCGTGTCACGTTTTGGTTTTCATCCGATCGTTGAACGCTGGTTCGCGAAGAAGTTCGCGGGCCCCACCGAGCCGCAAGAGCGAGGCTGGCCGGAGATCGCAGCGGGTCGGCATACCCTGATCGCCGCCCCGACTGGTAGCGGAAAAACGCTGACTGCTTTTATGGCCGTGATCGACCGTCTGGTCCGTGAGGGTCTGGAAGGTCGGCTCGCCCCGGAGATGCGCGTCCTTTACATCTCGCCACTGCGAGCCCTGTCAAACGACATGCAGAAGAACCTCAGGGCGCCGCTGGAGGAGATCACAGCCGAGGCAGCTGCAGCTGGATTGGACCTGCCTGGAATCCGCGTCGGCTTGCGCACTGGCGACACCTCCCAGCACGAGCGGATGAAGCTGGTCAAGAACCCGCCGCACATTCTGGTCACCACGCCAGAATCGCTGTTCCTGATGCTGACTGCCGAAAAGGCTCGGGCAGCGTTGTCGACGGTCGACACTGTGATCGTCGACGAAATCCACGCCCTCGCCCGCGACAAACGTGGGTCGCATCTGTCGTTGTCATTGGAGCGGCTGGAAAGACTGGTTCGTGAGCGACAGTCATTGAAGGCGGATGGGGGAGTCGAGGATCAGGATGAACCACGGAGACACGGAGGCACGGAGAGAAGAGAAGCTGTCAGCGATCAGCCATCAGCTGTCAGTAAGAGTGGAGTACGCAAGCCTTCCTCCCTCTTCCCCGCTGAAGGAGTGATTAGCGAAGACGAGGTCATTGCGGGAGAGAGGGAACCGGAGGGGCCACATCAGTTATTGGAGCCACCCGGCAATACCGGCTCGGCAGGAGCCTCGCCCTCTCGGCCCTCATCTCCCCCTCTCCCCTTCGCCCCATCTCCTCTTTCCCCACCGCCCCGCCGTCTCCAGCGCATCGGCCTTTCTGCCACGCAGAAGCCCATCGACCGCATGGCCCGCTTCCTCGTCGGAGCAGGTGACGTTGAACTTCCAATCCCCGAGGAGCCGCCGCCTCGCGAGCCCCAGCCCGAGCGCGACGGCCCCGCTTGCCACGAAGAGGTCGATCGCGCCGGTCAGATCCAGAGTCGTACCCCTCCACAGCCAATCGATGTCGATTGTTCGATCATCGATGTCGGTCATCAGCGACAGCTCGATCTGGCAATCGAAACGCCACAGAGCGAACTCGGAGCGGTCTGTTCGCACGAGCTATGGGCCGAGGTGAACGCCCGGCTGGTGGAACTGATCAATTCTCACCGTAGCACACTGATCTTTGTCAACACGCGCCGCATGGCCGAGCGAGTCACTTTTCAGCTCACGGAATTGCTCGGCGAAGAAGCGGTGAGCAGCCACCACGGTTCGCTGTCCGCTCCGATACGTCTCAAAACGGAACAACGTCTCAAATCAGGAGAGCTGAAGGCTGTCGTTGCAACTGCGTCCCTCGAACTGGGGATCGATATCGGGTACATCGACCTGGTGATCCAGCTGGGATCGCCGCGTTCGATCGCGACGTTTCTCCAGCGGATTGGCCGTTCAGGTCATGCCCTCGGGTTGATCCCCAAGGGACGGATCTTCGCACTGACCCGTGATGAGCTGCTCGAAAGTATGGGGCTCATCCGGGCCATCCGGGCGGGCCGGCTGGATGTGACGCCGATCCCGAACGCCCCGCTCGACATCCTCGCCCAGCAGATCGTGGCAGAGGTCGCGACGGGAGAATGCAGTACCGATGAGTTGTATGACATGTTCCGCCGGGCCGAGCCCTATCGCATGCTCCGGCGGTCTCACTTCGATCAGATCGTAAAATTCGTCAGCGAGGGGGTGACGGACACCGGTGGCCGCGTGCATGCGCTGCTGCATCATGACCACGTCCAGAAGCGGTTGCGGCCACGGCCCTCAGCTCGACTCACGACAATCAACAATGGCGGGGCGATCCCCGAAACAGATGTGCTCCGCGTCGTTGTGGAACCTGAGCGGACAGTCGTGGGATCGGTCGACGAAGAATTCGGCATCGAGAGCCAGCGGGGCGACATCTTTCTACTCGGCAACACCTCGTGGCGGATCGAGATGCTGCAGGGCAACGATCTGATCGTCAGCGATGCCCACGGAGCTCCACCGACAATCCCCTTCTGGCGTGGCGAAGGCCCGGGACGCACGATTGAACTTTCCGAGGAGGTGTCACTACTCCGCCGTGAGATCGAAGACCGCGTGAAGTCAGTCGCCAGCGGCGGTGATTTTGATGAGCAGGACGAAGGGGAAGATGAACCACGGAGACACGGAGGCACGGAGAGAAGAGAAGCTGTCAGCGATCAGCCGTCAGCATTCAGTGGTGGAGGATATGACACTGTCTCCCTCTCCCTCGCTGAAGGCGTGACTAGCGAAAACGAGGTCATTGCGGGGGAGAGGGAACCGGAGGGGCCACATCAGTTATTGGAGCCACCCGGCAATACCGGCTCGGCAGGAGCCTCGCCCTCCCGGTCCTCATCTCCCCCTCCCCCCATCGCCCCTTCTCCCCCTCGCCCCAACACCTACCCCGCCATCGCCCACTGGCTCGTCAGCACCACCAGCTGCACGCCCTCCGCAGCTCAGCAGATGGTCACCTACGTCGCCGCACAACAGGCCGCCGTCGGACTGGTCCCGACTCAAGACCGCGTGATCTTCGAACGGTTCTTTGATGAGACGGGCGGAATGCAGCTGGTCGTTCACGCTCCATTCGGCGCACGAATCAATCGAGCGTGGGGCCTGGCCATGCGAAAACGGTTCTGTCGCTCGTTCGACTTCGAGCTGCAGGCGACCGCCGATGACGATGGATTCATCCTCTCCCTCGGCCCGCAGCACAGCTTCCCGATCGAAAGCCTCTTCCCGATGCTGCGGGCCGACAACGTCCAGAATCTGCTGGAGCAGGCGATCCTCGCGGTCCCGATGTTCCAGCTGCGCTGGCGATGGAATGCCACCCGTGCGTTGCTCGTCGCCCGGCAGAAAAACGGCAAGAAGGTCCCCCCTGCCCTCCAGCGTTTTCGGTCGGACGATCTGCTGACTGCGGTGTTTCCCAAGTTGACGGGGTGCCAGGAGAACATTGTCGGGGATCACGTCCTGCCCGACCACCCGCTGGTCGAGCAGACGATGTACGACTGCCTGAATGAGGCCCTCGACATCGAGGGATTGCTGGAGTTGCTCAGCCGAGTCGAGCGGGGAGAGATCCAGTTCATCGCCCGCGACACCCGCGAACCGTCGCCGTTTTCGTATGAGTTACTCAACTCCAACCCCTATGCATTCCTGGATGGCGGCGAGGTTCAGGAACGCCGTGCCCGCGCAGTCCAGACCCGTCGTTCTTTATCGGTCAACGAACTCAGCGATCTCGGTCGACTGAACCCCGATGCCATCGAACAGGTTGTCCAAGAAAGCCGACCCGTCGTTCGCAACGCCGACGAGCTGCATGATGTGTTACTCAGTCGCATCGTGCTGCCGGTCAACTCCGCTGAAGAGTCGCGGCCGCTGTTTGAAGAGCTTCGATCTTCCGGCCGGGCCGCTTCGATCACGCTACCCAATGGAACTGAAGCATGGGTGTGTGCCGAGCGTTGGCTGGCAGCGAAGCAGGTCTACAAGCACGCGGTCTGCGATCCCCCGTTGACGATCCCCTCGACCGTGCGGCAGAACTGGGACGAGATCGAAGCCCTCGTCACTTTGGTACGTGGAGCAGTCGAGTTCTGCGGGCCGACCACAGCGGAGGAACTCGCTGCCGAGATGTCACTCGGCATTTCACAAGTCTTCTCGTCACTGGAAGCACTGGAGGGAGAAGGGACAGTCCTGCGAGGTAGGTTTCGGCCGATGGGAGCGATCAGCCCCCAGCGACCAGCTATCAGTAATAGTGAAAGTGACACGCCTCCCCCACTCTCCCCCTCCCCCACTCCCCCCATCGAATGGTGCCACCGCCGCCTCCTCGCCCGCATCCACCGCCT
>CANJZR010000195.1 GCA_947479075.1 Planctomycetaceae bacterium | reverse complement strand
GTTGTTGATCGGGTCAGGGTTGGCAGCCCCGAAGGCTTCCCACGGGGGACGTGTGACCTTGGTACTGGCCAGCCAGCCCTCATGATAGATGGCGTGGTCGCCGAACATCTCAAAGTACTGCGTCTTGCGGGTCGAGGGGGCCTTCTCGTTCGCCTTGTCGAACGAGTAGACCATGCTCACGCCCTCGATCGGACTCTGCGGGATTCCGTCGACCTCTTCCGGTTGCTGGATGCCAGCTGCTTCCAGGATGGTGGGCACAACATCGATGATGTGATGGAACTGATCGCGGACGCCACCGACATCCTTGATGCGGGCTGGCCACGAAATCGCCATCCCCTGGCGGACACCACCGAGGTGCGAAGCGATCTGCTTGGTCCACGAGAATGGCGTGTCGAAGGCCCACGCCCAATGGGCGGACATGTGGTTATAGGTGTGCTCGGTGCCCCAGTTTTCGTAGTACTTCTTCAGCTGGACTTCGACAGGGACGGCCACCCCGTTGAAAAATGCGACTTCGTTGGGAGTGCCGAAGAGGCCACCTTCCGCGCTGGTGCCGTTATCACCGTTGATGTAGATGATCAGCGTGTTGTCGAGTTTGCCCATGTCTTCCACCGACTGAATCACCCGGCCGATTTCATGGTCGGTGTACGCGGCATACGCGGCAAAGACTTCGACCTGCTTGATGAACAGCTTCTTCTCGTCGGCAGTGCACTGATCCCACTCTTTCAGGATCTCTTTCGGCCAGGGCGTCAGTTGGGCGTTTTGCGGAATCACGCCGAGCTTTTTCTGATTCGCGAAGATCGTTTCCCGCAGCTTGTTCCATCCCTCATCGAAGAGGTGCATGTCGTGGATCTTCTGGACCCACTCGGCGGTCGGATGGTGCGGGGCGTGGGTTCCACCAGGTGCAAACTTCACGAAGAACGGCTTGTCGGGCTGGATCTGATTCATCCGATTCAGATAGCCGATCGCGTCGTCGGCCATGGCTGTCGTGAGATTCCAGCCCGGCTTGCCCTCAAATGGATAGATCTGGGTGGTGTTGCGGAACAGGTTCGGCTGCCACTGATTGGCATCGCCGCCGACAAAGCCATAGAAGTACTCAAAGCCCATACCGACCGGCCACTGGTCAAACGGGCCGACCTCACTGGCTGCGAAGGCAGGAGTGTTGTGGTTCTTTCCGAACCACGAGGTGGCGTAGCCGTTGTCCTTCAGAATTCGGCCGACCGTGGCCTTGTCTTTGCCAATGATGCTGTTGTAGCCCGGGAAGCCCGTCGACTGTTCCGAAATCACACCAAACCCGGCAGAGTGATGATTTCGTCCGGTGATCAGCGCAGCACGAGTGGGTGAGCAGAGCGCTGTGGAATGCATCTGCGTATATCGCAGTCCGCTCTTCGCGACCCGGTCCATGGCGGGGGTCGGAATGACTCCACCGAATGTACTTGGCACGCCATACCCCGAATCATCCGTCATGATGAGCAGCACATTCGGAGCCCCCTGGGGTGGGACGACACGCGGAGCCCACCAGGCTTTGGACTTGAGTGCCGTTGGGTTGATCACACCGCCGAATTTCGGATCGGGAGCGGGAAGCTGTTTGCCATCGATGGATGTCGTCGCGGCAGGTGAGCCCGCAGGAGGAGAAGCAGACTTTTGGGCCAGAACCAGCCCAGGCATGCAGCTGAACAGCAGCATCACCATGGCTGCAAAAAGCGGCTTCGAGGTCCTCATCTTCTCTCTCCGGTCTATGTGAATGAGTTGTTTCATGGAAGTTCAAGAATCAGAGCGTGTGCGCACCTACTACAGACTCTATGAATTCAATTGGCCTGAATAGGCGGCCGACGTACGACAAGTTTATCCGGGGAGGCATTCATTCTCATCCGAGAATCTTGAATTTGATCGGCATGGAATGGTGGAAACCCGAAGCGACGACTCCTCTCCGATCCTTCTGACTCCTCGACGCAAGAATGCACTCTCATTCGGGCAAATTGGCCGTCTGTTGAAGGGAACTCTCTTCAAGCCCATGCGTGTCTTACCCATCTTGCAACACCTCACCGGCATTCAAGATGCGTCTTGCAGGGGTTTTGGACGGCGGATACATTCAAGGAGATTATGGTGGGTTTTGTCCCCGCCATTGAATTCACAGGGAGGTGAATCGTGTCTGGGTCTCGGCTCGAAGCTGTGGACTGCCCCTCGGTGGCGGATTTGGCGTGCCGTTCGCGGAAGGCCAAACTGCGGCTGTTGCAGATGCATTTCGAGAGCGGGGTCGGGCACCTGGGCGGCAATTTGTCGAGCCTCGATCTGCTGCTGGCGATTTACCACGATATTTTGACTTCCGATGATCAGTTTGTGCTCTCGAAGGGACATTCGGCGGGGGCCTTATATGTCGCACTCTGGTCGGTAGGGCGGCTGACCGACGACGACCTGAAACAGTTTCATCGCGACGGAACGCGGATGAGTGCACACCCCCCGGCGCAAGGCATTGAGGATGTCCTGTTTGCCACGGGCAGTCTTGGTCACGGAGTCGGACTGGCAGCCGGGCTGGCGATGGGGCGGAGGTTTCAACGGCGTCCCGGGCGGGCGATCTGTCTGACATCGGACGGAGAATGGAACGAGGGCTCGATGTGGGAAGCCCTGATCTTTGCCAAGCATCAGGATCTGAACAATCAGGTCATCATTGTCGACGAAAACGGGCTGCAGGGTTTCGGCAGTACGACCGAGGTCGCCAACATCGCACCACTGGCCGATAAGTTCCGGGCCTTCGGCTGTACCACGCTGCAGATCAACGGGCATGACCAGATGGCCCTCATCGAGGCGATGGAAACCCGCCCCGAAGAGGGGCCACTCGTGATCGTCGCCAAAACGATCAAGGGGTCTGGTGTCTCCTTCATGGAGAACCGGATGGAGTGGCACTATCTCCCGATGACGGCGGCTCAGTATGAGTCGGCCTGCGTGGAGGTCGCCAACACATGAGGCAAGCCTTCTGTGACAGCATGGTTCGCGAACAGTCGCGGGAGGACTTCGTCTTCCTGACGGGCGACCTTGGATTCAAGGCTCTGGAACCCTTACGAGAAGCCATCCACGACCGCTTCATCAATGCGGGAGTCGCCGAACAGAACATGGTGTCGGTGGCCGCCGGACTGGCCCGGCAGGGCTTTCGCGCATGGACGTACAGCATTGCTCCGTTCATGTTCGCCCGACCGTTTGAGCAGATCCGCAATGATGTGTGCCTGCACCGCTTACCCGTCATCATGGTGGGGAACGGCGGCGGTTATGGTTACGGGGTGATGGGGGCCACGCACCACGCAATTGAAGATTACGGTGTGCTCCTGACGCTGAACGGTCTCGATGCACTGATCCCAGCCTTCGACAGCGACTTCACGACGTTGATTCCCTCACTCTTCACCACACAGCGTCCGACCTATCTGCGGCTGGGCCTGGAAGAGAAGCCGAAAGACTGGACAGCTCCCCCATTTGCTCCATGGCGCAAGTTGGTATCGGGCCAGGCGGGGACGCTGATCGCCGTCGGGCCGATCGCCGGTTCGGTGTGGGCCAGCTGCATGGAACGTCCGGAAGAGACACGCCCCAATTTGTGGTGCCTGAGCCAGCTGCCGGTGGCGGACTTGCCTGAGGAGCTGTGGCGGGACATCTCGCAGACGCCCAGGCTGGTGATTGCGGAAGAGCATGTCGCGACCGGTTCCGCGGGAAGTGCCATCGCCTTGAAACTCGCCCGGATGGGGGGCGTGACCAGTCAGTTTCGCCATGTGACAGCTTTGGGATATCCCTCGGGGTTGTACGGCTCTCAGAAGTTTCATCGGGCGGAGTGTGGTCTGGCCCCGGCCAGCCTTCTGGCTGCCTTTGATGACAAGGCGGCTCTATGAACGATCGCGCATCGACCGCAGCGAGTACAGCTGCTGGCGAGAGTCTGGCTGCGGAAATTCGACGGCTGGAAGGTCCAATTCTGGTCCTGGGAGCGAGCGGCTTCGTGGGCGCCAACCTGATGCGCCGTCTGCTGGCGATTCGCCCTGATGTGCATGGCACAACGAGCCGGCTGCCCGCCTGGCGGCTGGAAGACCTGCCCAGCGACCGGGTCCATGTCGTTGATCTGCTGATCGACTCCAACGTCGACTCGCTGCTGAATCGAGTTCGACCCCGCACGGTATTTAACTGCGTGGCATTCGGAGCCTACTCGTTCGAAACCGAAGGCCAGCTGATCTATCAGACCAACTTCAACTTCACGACTCGCCTGCTCGATCGCCTGCGGCAGCTGTCAGTCGCAATGTATGTCCATGCGGGCAGCTCGTCGGAATACGGCGACCACTGCAGTGCCCCCCCCGAGAAGTCGGCACTCGAACCCAACTCGCACTACGCCGTCTCGAAGGCAGCTGCGGCTCACCTGGTTTATTACTACGGCAAGCATTTGCGGCTGCCGTGTGCGAACTTGCGGCTCTACTCGGTGTTCGGTCCACTGGAGGATTCGTCGCGGCTGATCCCGAATCTGGTCAGACAGGGATTGCAAAAGCGGCTCCCCGAGTTCGTGCGGCCCGACATCTCTCGCGATTACGTCTACATCGATGACGTGACTGCAGCCTTTATCCAGACAGCGATCCGGTTGCGGGAAGAGGACTACGGGCTCTCATTCAACATTGGAACTGGTCGCAAAACGACGATGGCCGAGATCGCTCAGGTCTCCAGGCAAGTCTTCTCCGTCGACGCTGAGCCGCAGTTCACCATGCCCGATCGCCAGTGGGATGTCTCTGACTGGTTCGCCAATCCCACACTTGCCCAGGAGAAACTGGGGTGGAAGGCCGAGGTCTCGCTGGAAGACGGTCTGGGCCGCACTGCGGACTGGATGCGAACGCTTCCCGACATGACCGCGTACGAGCAGTCGTCGAAGAAGTTCGCCCTCGACACCCGCCGCAGCGTCAGTGCGATCATCACCTGCTACAAAGATGGCCTGGCCATCCCCATCATGTACAAGCGGTTGAAAGACACCTTCCGCAAGCTAAACGTCGACCACGAAATTATCTTCGTCAACGACTGCAGCCCCGACGACTCGGAAGAGAGAATCCGCGAGTTGACACAGGACGATCGCAAGGTGATCGGCATCTCGCACTCGCGAAACTTCGGATCACAAGCAGCGTTCGTCAGCGGGATGCGGATCGCGACGAAGAACTCCTGTGTATTGCTGGACGGCGACCTGCAGGACACGCCCGAGCTGATCGAACAGTTCGTTGCCAAGTGGCGTGAAGGGTACGATGTCGTCTACGGTCGCCGGGTCAAACGCCAGGCCACGATCTTCATGCAGTTCGCCTACAAGGCGTTCTACCGGGTGTTCGATTACTTCTCATACGTCCGCGTCCCACACGACGCCGGTGACTTTTCGCTGCTCGACCGCAAGGTCGTCCAGGCCCTCCTGCAGTTCCCGGAACGTGACCTGTTCCTGCGTGGTGTGCGGGCGTTCGCCGGATTCAAGCAGGTCGGCGTCGACTACTATCGCCCGGAACGCATGTTCGGCGTCACCACCAACAGCCTCGTCAAGAACCTCGGCTGGGCCAAAAAGGGCATCCTCAGCTTCAGTAACACTCCGCTGAACATTCTGAGTGTCACCGGCATCGGATTACTGTTCATTACACTGCTGGTTGCAACTTTGCAGGTGATCGCCAGGATCCTGCACCCGGAATGGGTCCCCGAAGGTTTGACCACCGTCTTGCTGGCCATCATGTTCTTCGGTTCGCTGTCGATCTTCTGCATGGCAATCCTGGGTGAGTATCTCGCCAAGATCTTTGAAGAGGTCAAGCAACGTCCGCTCTTCATCCGCCGAGCGATTATCACAAACGGCGAGGTGCGTGAAGCGACGAACGATCTCCAGAGTGGCGGTCCGAACTGACAAGCCGTCATCGACTGGCCATCTGCCATCTGCCATAAGCCAATGGCAGCAAGTCGGTTCTGTCCAACCGACAGCAGCGAGCGGTCGTAAATGACCTCATGGCTCGCTCTGGCAGCACTTCGGGAATCGAGTGGTCAGGTACCACGATTCACAATTCCCGGCCATTCAATTGGCAAGGCGGCTTGAGAGTGTCAAGATGCGGGGACGACAGCGGCCTTTGGGATGTCCAAGCTGCGTCTGCACAACACTTTCAGCGGATTCGAGTTCATGGCACAACCTCGGGTGTGCATCCTCCGGGCACCGGGCACCAACTGCGATCACGAGACGGCACTGGCGTTTGAGCTGTGCGGCGGTCAGCCCACTCGCGTGCATCTGTTCGAGCTGCTGCAGCGGCCGTCGCTGCTCCGCGATTACCAGGCTCTCTGTGTGCCGGGTGGCTTCAGCTACGGCGATGACATCGGTGCGGGCGTCGTCTTCGGCAGCCAGCTGCAGGGACAGCTGGCCGAAACGATCGGCGAGTTCCTCCAGCGCGACACGCTCACCCTCGGAATCTGCAACGGATTCCAGGTGCTGATGAAGGCGGGCATTCTGCCAGGGGGCGGGACAACCTGGCCACCCAAGGCGAACGAGCCTCCGCCAGCCACGCTGACCTGGAACGAGAACGGCAAGTACACGGCCTTGTGGGTCAAGCTGCGAGGCCAGTCATCCAAGAACGTCTTCCTGCGCGGGATCGACGAGATCGAACTACCGATCGCCCATGCCGAAGGGCGAATTGCAGTTCGTGACCAGTCGACACTCGATCACTGGACCGCTGGTGGTCAGGTCGGCCTCTGTTACACCGATGCGAATGGCCATGTTCCAGCGTCGGGCGAACTGTTGCCGTACCCTGCAAATCCGAACGGTTCCATCGCCAACATCGCTGGCCTCGGTGATCCGACCGGTCGCGTACTGGGACTGATGCCGCACCCCGAACGCTTCCTCTTCGCGACCCAGCATCCTCGCTGGACGCGGCTGGGTCTCAAGGGCGATGGTGACGGACTGAAGCTGTTCCAGAACGCCATGAACTACTTCCGCGCAGCGTAAACTCGAGTGAGTGATTCAGAGGTCGAAGAAGACAGGGAGAGGGGAACACTAATCTTCACTGATCTGCACTAATCAGGAGGGTCTGGGAATCTGTTTCCTCAGTTTGGCGCCATGTTCAAACAACTCTCCGGATCAGTGCCTATTAGTGAAGATTAGTGTTCCTCCTTCTTCCCACAACGAGCACCATTCCATGAAACTCCCCCCTGCCACTGGTCGTAAGGCTCTGATTACCGGGATCACGGGGCAGGATGGTTCGTATCTGGCGGAGTTCCTGCTGGCGAAGGGCTACGAGGTCTGGGGACTG
>CANJZR010000194.1 GCA_947479075.1 Planctomycetaceae bacterium | reverse complement strand
GATGCCCGATTACCCAACCGCTCAGGTTATGGACTTCACCTTCCGGCATGCATGATTCGAGATCGATGCCGGTCATTTCCTTGAGTTTGGACAGGGAGATACCACCGCCTGCGACCCAGCCTGCCCCCGATTTCACCACGTGGGCCGGAAGCAGGTCGTACTCGTCCTGAATATCACCGATCAATTCCTCGATGATGTCTTCCAGGGTAATCATCCCTTCGACGGTCCCCGCCTCATCGCAGATTAATGCGATGTGCGTGTGCATCTTCATCAGCTGTTCGAGGACGTGCGAGATGACCTGGTTGTTCCGCATTCGGGGAATGTTCCGCACAATCCCTCGCAGCGAGGGGTCGGACGGATTGAGTTTCATGAAGGCAATGATGTCTTTGAAGGTCACATAGCCCATGATCTTCTGCGGGTCCCCCGGCTCTGAAGTCACCGGGAATCTGGTGTGCATATCGAGGTGCGCCCGCACCAGGCAGTCGCCGATCGAGTCTTCCAGATTCAACATGCTGATGTGTTCGGCGGGGAGCATGACCTCCTCAACCGATCGCGTCGACAGGCGAGCCGCACCGAGAATGATGTTCTCTTCCCGGGCCCCAATCAGCCGCGATGTCCGGGCCAGGCTGGCAATCGCCCGCAGTTCCTGGAGCTCCAAAGCTTCCGTCCGGGCATCAGCGTGCGGCATGGGCGTCCACAGTTTTTCGCTGAGGTCCATCAGGCCGGAGGCGGACGATTCCAGCAGCCACACCGCGGGCCAGACGCTCATCGCGAACCACTTCATCGGGGGCGACAGCCGTAGCACAACCCACTCTTTGTTGCGTAATGCAAAGAGCTTCGGGACAAGTTCACCGATCACGATCGTCACCGCGGTGAGCGGCACGACGATCAACACGATCGCCAGCAGATTGGCTGTCCCCTGGCTGAGTCCCCATAGACGAAGAGTCGGCTCGATATGCTCTTCAGCGCTCGAACCTCCGGTGGCACCCGCAATCAGACCGACGAGCGTGATCCCCAGCTGGACGACCGCCAGACTCTTTTCGATCTCTTCCTTCATCTGCAGGGCGGAGGCTGCTCCCGCTCGCCCATCGCGAACAAGTCCCTGGAGGCGAGAAACAGTGATAGAGGCCAGAGCGATCTCATAGGCCGCAAAGATCGCGTTGACCAACACCATCAGCAGAACGACAAGAAGTTCCATAAACTCCGCGGGGCCTCATCGGTAAGCAAAGGAGAACTGGCTGCCCCTTTGCAGAACCGGGATCAAAACGAGCGGATCCCGGGTCGTGGAAACGACTCACGTGATATCGTCGTGAACAACCCCGAGAATTACAAACCAGATACGGCAGATACGCAGGTCGGTCGCCAGTAGATCACGAGATTTCTCCGTGCAAAATCACTGACATGGATTGCATGATGGGTGAATGATTCTCTCGAATTCTCGCGGGATGCGATTTGACCACTCTTGCTGTCCCGATTATCATCATGATGTGGGAACGAGCGCTCTGTCCCACATACCCTTGTTGATGTGGCCCGTTTCCGGGCTATTTCAACACATGGAATCCCACGACGTGACCGATTGCCGGAACATTTCGATTTGCCTCAACCGCCAGATTATTGGCGGCAGCATTCGAATTATTCCCGCGCTCAGGCGACGTTGAGGACTCCATACAATTTGAGTCACTCTACCTCAGGTCGCCCAGCGGTCTGAGGTTTTTTCGTTTGTGGAGTTCTCCAGAACAGCTTGACCGCCGACTGGTCGACTCCTCTGCCAAGTTCGATCCCTTTTCGGAACAGACAGGAATGTCGGTTCTTCTGTCCCAGACAGGTTCACATCATGCGAGTTCAGCTCTACGACACCACATTGCGAGACGGCAGCCAGGGCGAAGGCGTCAACTTTTCGCTGCAGGACAAGCTGTTGATTACTCGCAAGCTCGATGAGTTGGGCTTCGACTTCATTGAGGGGGGATTCGCGGGATCGAATGCCAAGGACGATGAGTACTTCCAGTTGGTGGCCGACATGCCGCTCAAGAATTCTGTCGTGTGTGCCTTCGGCATGACACGCCGGCGCGGTGTCACAGCAGCGGACGACCCGGGGATCCAGGCGCTGCTGAAGACTCGGGCCAAGGTCTGTACGGTTGTCGGCAAGACCTCCGATCTGCACGTCACCGAAGTGTTGCGAGTCTCGCTGGAGGAGAACCTCGCGATGATCCGCGACTCGATCTCCTACCTCCGTTCGCAGGGGCGTCGCGTGTTCTACGACGCCGAGCACTTCTTCGATGGCTGGAAGGCCAACCCCGAGTACGCTCTCCAGACCGTGACTGCCGCTTCCGATTCCGGGGCTGAGATCATCGTCTGTTGCGACACGAACGGCGGAACGATGCCCGAAGAAATCGCCGCCATCATCAGCGAGCTGAAAGCCAAACTGATCGTGAATCTCGGCATCCACTGCCACAACGATTGCGAACTGGCGGTGGCCAACTCTCTGGCTGCGATCGATCACGGAGCGATGCAGGTTCAGGGGACCATCAACGGAATCGGAGAGCGTTGTGGGAACGTCGACCTGATCAGCACGGCGGCGAACCTCGGCTTGAAGAAAGGCCATGAAGTCCTGCTTCCCGGAGGGATGAAGCGGTTGACGGAACTGTCGCGATACATCTACGAACTCGCGAACATGAACGTTCGGAACAGTCAGGCATTCGTGGGACGCAGTGCCTTTGCCCACAAGGGCGGGATGCATGTGCACGCAGTCAACCGGCTGGCCAGCAGCTACGAACACATCGCTCCCGAGACGGTGGGTAACGAGCGACGCGTGCTGGTCAGCGAACTGTCGGGCCGATCGAACATCATCGCCAAGGCGACGAAGTACGCCCTCGAGAAGGACGACGAACTCATGCGTCGAATCCTGGCAGCGGTCGTCGATCTGGAGAATCAGGGCTACCAGTTTGAGGCCGCCGAGGCTTCGTTCGATGTCCTGATGAAGAAGTGTGCCGGCACCTACACGCCAAAGTTTCAGCGGATCCATTCGCGGGTCAGCACACAGTGCGAAGAGCAGGTGCGAGCTGCGACGGAATGTTCCGACGGCGTCTGCGGAACACAGCCTCTCTCCACCGAGGCCACGCTCAAGTTGCGGGTCGGTGATCGTGTGGAGCATGTCGCTGGAGAAGGCGACGGTCCGGTCAACGCCCTCGACAATGCACTGCGTAAGGCCCTGATCCCGACCTACCCCAGCCTCGAGCAGATGAAACTCGTCGACTACAAAGTCCGCGTCATCAACTCGACTGAAGGCACTGCGGCCCGCGTCCGCGTGGTGATCGAGAGCCAGGATGACACCGACTTGTGGAGTACGGTCGGTGTCAGCGAGAACATCATCGAGGCCAGCTGGATCGCGCTGGTCGATGCGGTCGAGTACAAGCTCTTCAAGGACGAAGGAGCCTTGAGCGGCCCCGTCGTGGAAACCACCGAATGAGGTGAGGTCACACCTCTCCTTCGTCCTGGCCCGGGCGAAGGGGAGTCTGATGACCACTCGCTCGCGAATCTGCGGCAAAGTTTCGCTGTCTGACGGTGAACGTTAGGCTGTCCTCATGCTGCTCGACTTCGACCATCACGCGACCACGCCGCTCGATCCACGAGTGCTGGAAGCCATGTTGCCATACTTCATGGAGAAGTCCGGCAACCCTTCCGCGATCAGCCATCGTCGCGGGCTGGCGGCCGCCGAGGTTGAACAGGCAGCCCGGGAGCAGGTGGCGGCCCTCCTCGGCGTCGATCCGCGTGAGGTGATCTGGACCAGTGGTGCGACCGAAGCAAACAACCTCGCGCTCAAGGGGCTCTTGTCGGGGAGGGTCGATCGACGCGGGCTCATCGTCTCGGCGGTCGAACATCGGGCAGTCCTGGATCCGGCCCGCAAACTGGCGCGGACGGGTGTTCCTCTCACCATTCTCACAGTGGATCAGCTGGGAAGAATTGATCTGGCGGAGTTAGAGCGGGCGATCACTCCCGAGACGGCATTGGTCTCGATCATGTGGGCGAACAACGAGATCGGCACGATCGCCCCGATGGATGAGATCGCAGCGATCTGCCGCAAGCATTCGGTCTGGTTCCATTCCGACGCGACGCAGGCGGTCGGCAAGATTCCGGTCGATCTGCAAAAGACCGGCGTCGACCTGGTGAGCTTCAGCTCGCACAAGATTTATGGACCGCCGGGAATCGGAGCCCTGATCGTGCGACGTGATCGTGGCCGCATTCCGCTGACACCACAGTTCGATGGGGGAGGTCAGCAAGCGGGCTTGCGCAGTGGAACATTGCCGCTGGCTTTGATTGTCGGATTCGCGAAGGCTCTCACCCTGTGTGAACAAGAACGCGAGGCCACAGCAGCCCGACTTTCGAAGCTACGAGATCAGCTCTGGCGGGAACTCTGTGCTCGAATGCCCGGTCTCGTTCGCCATGGGGAGTCTGCGGCGCACGGGACACTGCCACACAACTTGAGTGTGGGGATTCCGGACCTGGATGGAGATGCGTTGCTCGTCCGGCTGCAGAAGTCGGACCTGTGCGTCAGCTCCGGGGCCGCGTGTTCCTCAACCAATCGCGAGCCGAGTCATGTACTCACGGCGATTGGTGTTCCTGAGAAACTGGCACGGACCAGCGTGCGATTCGGGTTGGGGAAGAACACGACCGAGGACGATGTGCATCGCGCTGCGGAGATACTCACCGCAATGGTGAGAGATCTGCGATCCGAACAGCCAGGCAGGAATGCCAGCACTGAGTGACACAGGTCGTTGATACTACTCTCGTGTGACCTTGCATCGCTCTCCCTCTCGTACGAGTCGCAGCTGCCCGGACTTCAGGGGTATCGTGGCGATCCCTTCCGGCGAGAAGGTGATTAAGGTCGGCCCGGTGTTCAAATCAGGCGACAGCCACTGCATCGGCTCGTCAAAGTACATGTCGCTTTCGGGGGTATAGGCCAGCTCTTGCGCGAGCTTAGTTCCGTGGCCGACCAGACCTTTTGCAGGATCGAAGCGTCGGTGCTGACACGGCTCCAGTAGCACAACCACGGGGTTCAATGAAACGATCCGCATCTGCGCGGAACAAGCCCCGGTCTTGCGGGTCTGGTCGATTTTGGCTGCCTCGCCGACTCGAGTCAGGTAGGTCCACACCTGCTGACTGACCTGCTCGGGGTCGTACTCGTTGCCCTGGTCGTCTTGCCAGAACCGTTTCCAGATGTCACCGTAAAATGATTTCCCCTGGCTGCGATCGCCGACCTGCACCTGCTTGTGTGGGGCACACCACGGACAACCGGCTTGCGTACGTAGTCGGGCCAGCGGCCTCTGGCCACAACCAAAGAGAACCATGCACAACATCAGGCTACAGAGAGTCCCGCGGAAGAGGGGCCAAGAGCTCATCGTCATGCTCCACATTTGCGATTCGACAGATTCGCTCGAAGTGAATCTGTCGACCAAGAATGAGCTGGCTGAAATGACTGCCCGCGATGAACACACCTCTGTATGTGCTTAATCTTCCTCTTCGAGCCTAACCTCTGCTCCCGTTCCACCCTGGATATCTTCGTATCGTTTGCGGACATCCTTGTAATCCGAGTCTATGGAATAGACCTCGCCGTAGTGCTTTTCGGCATTTGCTTTGTCGCCAAGCTCTTCCAGGACTCGCCCCAGTAGATAGTGGGCCTCTTTGAATGAGTCGGGGTCGCTGTCGTGATTCATCTCTGGCAGTGCACGCTCTAGTTGCGCGCGAGCGAGGGGAAGTTTTTTGTCATAGATGAAACATTTCCCCAGCGCCAGTAATGCCTTCCCCTTCAACTTCGGATTCAGACAGGCTTTCTGCAGCTGTGGAATCGCCATTGTCCATTTCTGGGTCTTCATGAACCGCAAGGCCAGGTCGTACTTCTTGTTCATGTCCTGCGGGTAGCGTTCGACCCGAGCTCCAAGGATCTCGATCTCGCGCTTGATGAGTTCCATCGACAGTGCAGAAACGTTCTCGCGATCGACCGGGTCACTCGACTTGGCGGCTCGCGCCTTGCCCAGCTCGATGTTCAGTCGCATCTTGTCGAGTTCGACATCCTCCACCAGTTCCCGGATGTCAGCCGAATTCCCGGAGATCTGCAATGCCTTCTTGTAGGTTTCCGCAGCCTCGTCAAGCTGTTTGTTTTTGCGGTAGTACAGCCCCAGCTTGGTGTAGTGGGCGATGTTCTCGGGCTCTTTGCGGATCGCCTGCTTCAGATCGTTCTCGACGGACTCTCCCGGAGCCAACGCATTTGCCTGCGCCCTGCTGGTCGGAGCGTAGTCGTCGTAGGCGGTCTTGTTCGGCTTCTCGTCTTTCTTGACGGTCACGTCCTGAGTCGATTTGGCGTCGTCGTAACCACCGCGATGGGTCGTCTTGAGAGTCTGCATCGACGTGATCATGTTGCGGGCATGCCCATCGAGCGGGTCGAGCTTATAGACATGTTCCCACATGCGGGTTGCTTCGTCGTACTCTCCCTTCTCAGCCAGGATTTCGGCGAGGCTGCGGTGCAGGTCCTTATTGTTCTTGTCGATCGCACAGGCCAGTCGGTAGGACTCGCGGGCGATGTCGAGGTTCTTCAGGTTCTTATGAGCTTCGCCCAGATCGGCGAGCAGCTGGACATCCCACGGATTGATGAGCAGGCCTTCCTCGGCCGCTTTGTCGACCTCGAGCCAATCGGCTTTCTTCCGGGCCGAGTTGAGGCGGCTGCGGATGCCCATGAGCTTGGCCTTGGCCAGCATCCCGGCCCCGGTCCCATTCTCGTTGTACTTCTTGCGGGTGGTGTTGCGGAGCAGCTGACGGTACACGAGATTATCGGGCACAAGCTTCACGCACATGCCGAAGTTCTCAATCGCCAGATCCCAGTTCTTCTTCTCGATCGCTTCACCGCCGCGACGATAGTTTTCGGCTGCCCACTTGTTGCGGTCTGCACTCACAGCTTGGTCCTGACTTGCATTGGCCTCTGACAAGAAGCTCATCATTGACGGGGCACGACTGCATGAATTCTACGGGAGCCAGCCATGGGGAAGGCAGCAGAATCCGGGCTTGCGAAACGATTCAAATGAATGTTCCGCAACAGCTTGCAAGATACCAGAAGCGGGTCCCGCTTGGCAAAAGGAGCCGGACGCTTCCCGCGCTCGATGACGCGTGTCCATGACAAGAGCCGGTTGTACAAAACGGATGGCCACATTTGAAAACATGGCCTGAGGAGTGGTTTTTGAGGCTGCCCCGAGAATTCGGCAAAGAAGTTGGAATGCACTGTGAGACTAGAACTTGCGACGCTCG
>CANJZR010000193.1 GCA_947479075.1 Planctomycetaceae bacterium | reverse complement strand
GGTATCCGATATTCATAAACTCCTGCAGCTTGCGGGCGGAACGGAGGGCGGCCAGGGCGGCGCCCGGTTCCTGAAGCTGCTTGTCGGTGATGATGCCGATGACCTGGACCTGGTCTTTCCGCTTCTGAGCGAGGAAGTCGAGATAGCCGACCTGGCCGTACGGTTCGGTCAGCGGTTTCTCCTGGTATTCCCAGAAGTGCAGAATCGTGACACGATCGGGCTTGGACAAATTGACGGCGGGGCCGCCATTCAAAGGAATCACAGTGATCGGTGGTGCAGGACGCCCGACGAACCGCGTGGCCAGATCGGCAACCGCAGTCTCCCGCTGTTGACTGGCGGTCACTTCACGGCGAATGACCCCGGCGAGAGAGCCGAATGGCGTTCCGTCCGTGGCCTTGTCGATATCGTTCAGTGCTGCTTCCGCCAGCTGCAATTGATCTTTCGAGAGGGACTCCGTTTCGCCGAGGTCGAACTTGATGTCCTGTTTGAGCTTCAGCAGTGGGACCGCAGCATTTGTCCAGGCTGCGACGACTTCCGGAGTCGCGGTCGCAATTTCCTCCAATTGCAGCTTGATGTCGAAGCGTTCGCCCATGCCGACAAAGTAACGCTGCTGGGCGGCCAGAATCGCTCCGTCGGTCTTCTGGATGGAAAGTACGGTGCGGCGGCTTTGCGGAGCATTGATCTCCAGCTGCCAGCACGGCTGGGTGTTGACCACCTTGTCAGGTTGCAGGTGGTAAGTCAATTGGCCTTCGGTCCACTCGGCTCCCGGCTGCAGCTTGTCATGGCCGGGGAAGTGACCGAACCGCAGTCCGATCCAGCTGCTGTGACCGCTGTTGATGTGGCGGTGCATGGCGAGCCGGGGCGAGGGCTGCCCCTGGGGGTCGAACTTCACCTGACCGAATCGCTCAAACCACGGCTGCTCCTCCCCAGAGTCCTCGATGAGATACAGAACCGAGGGGTAACCGCTGCTCTGGGGCAGGACCAGGCAGCGGATTTCAAACTCGCGGACTGGCTGGGAGTTCCCGTTCGAGGTTGTTTCGGAAAGTGCAGCTGTGTACCGAATCAACGTGGGAGGCGGGTTATTCGTCTCGTCAGCGGGCAGATTTCGCACCATCAACAATAATGACACAACAGCGGAAAGCAGTCGAAACATGGCGGGCTCCGAAGAGTGGTCGGCGGGACTACATCTTTGCGGCAGCTGGGGGAATCAACAAGCCGGGCGGAGGATTTCGGTCGTTTTCCGGCCTCGTGCGGGCCAGTCGATGCCTCCCTGCGACCCCCATGTTGTCGTCAGATAAATCGTCTCATCGCATGTCTCAGGTGGGCATTGGTGCACACTTTCCGTCGAATCGCCTGACTGCTCTCAATCACAGTAATCGCATGGCGTTACGGCTCTCGGTTCGTGGAATCCAGGGGATTTCGACTGGTTATCGGGTATCTCTCAGGCGTAGAATCGATGTGATCAGGGAGGAGAACCTTCCCGAGTTGCCGCATGCGATTGGATGATCGTACAAGCGGTCCCGCCGTTGGATTTGTGGAGTGAAAACATGTTGAAACGCGTCAGCGTTGCTGGTGGACTTTTGTTGGCTTTAATCGCAGGCAACATTCAGGGTATTCAGGCTGCCGATGAATGGGGCTCTATCGAAGGTCAGTTTGTGGCCGATGGCAAGATTGAAGTGCCGCTTCGCTTCAAGAAGGGTGATCCCACGGTCAAGGATCCAGCTGTATGTGCCGTCGCTGACATGCCCGACGAATCGCTGGTGGTCAATCCCGAGAACAACGGCATTGCCAATGTGTTCATCTATCTCCGAAAAGCACCCGCCAAGGTTTTCCCGGCGTCCAAGGCTCCGCCGAAGGACAAAATCGTCTTTGATCAGCTGGGTTGCCGTTACGTTCCGCACGGGATCGCAGTTCGCGTCGGTCAGCCGGTGCAGTGCATCAGCTCCGATGCCGCTGCTCACAATCTGCACACGAATCCGGTCGCTGGTTCCGCCTCGAACTTCATCGTTCAGCCGAACGACAAGGTGGGACAGGACGTGAAGTTTGATGTTGTCGAAACTCTTCCCGTGAAGGTGGTTTGCGACATTCACAGCTGGATGGACGCTTACTGGGTCGTGACCGATCATCCTTATGTTGCCGTCACCGACGCCGACGGGAAGTTCAAGATCGAGAACCTGCCCGTGGGCGAGCACTCGTTCCGCGTCTGGCACGAGCGTCAGGGCTACCTGAACCGCGAATACAAGGTGAAGGTAGAAGCAGGCAAGACGAACACCCTGAAGGTTGAAAAAGTGCCCGTCGCCAAGCTGGCCAAGAAGTAAGCACTGCGAGTAGATCATTCTGCCACGAACAACGCCGCGGAAACCTTCCGCGGCGTTGTTTTACTTTTGCGGTAGTAGAAGGCTATATTCATAGAGGTCCATTCGGATCGAATCGCTTTGCAGTGCTCACTGCGGATAAGACACAACCTGATCGAGATGTTTACCATGTTTGCTCCTGCCCGAATACTCGCAGCCGTGATGGCCGTGTGTGGGTTATGGACTTTCTCCGCACCTGCACTTCGGGCCGAAGAAGTTTCCAAGGGCCCCAAGATTCATTCAGATATCGTCTATGGCCACAAGGATGGCCTGGCTCTGACGATCGACATCATTCAGCCCCCTGAACAGAGCGGCGCAGCTGTGCTTTGGATTCAGAGTGGCGGGTGGTATTCCAACTGGTCAGACCCGCACAACTTTCTGGTGTCAGGGAAGCCGTACCTCGATCGGGGATACACGCTGGTCATCGTGCGTCACGGCAGTGCCCCCCGGTATCAGGTTCCTGATGCCGTGAACGATGTCCGACGCGCGGTGAGGTATGTCCGCTTGAAGTCTCAGGACTATGGAATCGATGCCAACCGGTTGGGAGTCATCGGAAACAGTGCAGGCGGCCACTTGACCCTGATGCTCGCCACGACGGGAGATGACGGCGACATCAGTTCCAAGGACGAGGTACTCCGCCAAAGCTCACACATCGCAGCTGCCGTCGCGATCTTTCCTCCGACAGACCTGCGTGGATTCGTGAACAACCCGCCACAGGCCATCAAGGAGATTGACGCACTCAAGCCTCCACTCAGCTTCGATGAGACACTCGAGCCAAGTGTTTCTCCCGTTCTGCATGTGACAGAAACTTCCGCTCCGATGCTGATGATTCACGGAGATCGGGACGAGCTGGTCCCGCTCTCGCACAGCACCAACATGGAACAGGCCATCAAGAAGGCCAAGGCCGTCGGCAAACTGGTCGTGGTCAAGGGAGCGGGGCATGGGTTCGATGCCAAGCAGCAGACGGAGACTGTTACTCCGGAGACCCTGTCGTGGTTTGATGAGCATCTGAAAGCGAAGTAACTCGGGCTCCCTTCAGTCACACAGACGACTTCGTGAACGCTTGCCAGCAGACGTGGCAAGCGTTTTTGTTTTGCTTCCCTGAACGATTTGTTCAGCCCGACGAATTGCGATGTTCCTGCTGGTCATGGGCAGAATTGTATTTTTGAAAAATCGGAGCCAGACGCCCCCCGATTTTTGTCGTCCGTCTGGGCTCGCAAGCGTATTCTTATGTATGAAGTGATGACAGCAATGTGGCCCGGATTCGGGTACGGCAAGGTGTCAGACCTTGTTTCCGGGCGTCCCAGAAGAAAGGGATGTTTCCCATGCAACTGATGATCAGAAGCCTGAGTGAAAAGCTTCCGGAAACGATCCGGGAGACGATTGACCGGCAGTTCCAGTTTGCGTTGTCTCGGTTTGAGGCGCGGATCGATTCGGTCCAGCTGACGTTACGGGATAACAACGGACCACGTGGCGGCGTTGACCAGGAGTGTCGCGCAGTTGTTCACATGCACGATGGAACTGACATCGCGGTCACCGAGGTCCAGTCGAGTATCATGGCTGCGGTCGCCAAATTGGCGGATCGAGTGGCCTATGCAGTGACACGGCGGCTGGATCGCAAGCGAGATTTCTCCCGCGTACGAACGGCCTGATCGTCGGAAAAATTCGAGACTCCTCCCCCCTTCCGGCTCTCTCCACCAAGAGAGAGGTCTGACACTGTCAGTTTACCCGGAAGGGGTCGTGTTTTTATCGAGCCCGATTCAATGACAATTACCGCCCTTGTGAGCGATCAGTCAGCGGATTGACCGTGTAACACAAAGACCAATCCGCTGACTTGGCAACACCTCACAACGCCTGTTGTGAAGTCGTGCCAAACCAGCGGATCAGTGAGTCAGTGGGTCGAGTCGTGATCTGCGAATCGAAACGGGCCGGATTCAGTCGAGCGTGGCATGACTGCTCGGGGCCGAAACAAAGGTATCCATCGTTTCGGCGGAACTGAACATGTACAGCCGACCTTTATACCAGACGGCATGATCGAGTGAGCCTTCGACTTCCGCGCCCGTTGTGGCGAGCAGCAACACATCACAACCGCGAGCTGCGGGTGCATACTTCGACGGGTCGGCATGGAAGGCCGCGACAGCGTCACTGGAACTCAGGAAGTACGTCTTGCTGTTGTAGACGGCTCGATACTGGTTCTGTGCGTCGACCAGATTCCGGTCATCTCGGAGTACGACCGGGCAGAAACCTTTGAGGCCGGTCATGCCTTTGCGAGAGGCGATGATCTCCTGCTTAGCCCGGGTCTGTCGACTTCCCACAGGAGCGGGACGACGGGTTTGCTTGGGCTCGAGGACCAGCGGTGGCTCGTCATCAGTTGACGAGTTGCTGCTGACCGTGGGAGGTGCCATGAGCGTTGGTGGGCTCGCCTCCGACGCGGGGATATCGGTCTTCACCTTTTCCAACGGAATTTGCCGTGGCTCCACCGAGACCGTCGAACGTGGAACAGGTTTCGTGAACGGGTTGTCATCCAGGGTGAGTCCACTGTACGGATTCTCCGTGGCCTCCGGTTCCACCTTGGGTGCTTCTGCCGGTGTCGCTGGCGTGGCCGGAGTTTCGAGCTCTGGAGCTGCCTGCTGCTCTGCGGGCGTTTTTACTTCATTGTTCAACGCCACCTTCGCTGGAGGAGGCGCGGTTCCTGGGAACAAAGCATTATCGCTGAACGGGTCAGCTGGCTCTGCGGACACAGCGGGTGGTGTGGCCTGCGTCGTCTCTGCAGCACCCGGCAGTGGAGCAGCCTGACCCAGAACGAAATTGTTCACGTCGGGCTGCGCAATCGGTGCATTGAAGTCCATCTGAGGAATGGAGTTCACAGCAGGCTTGCCCGCCTGGGCCGGAGCCACTGCGGGTCCGTTGTTGGCTCCAATTGTGTTCTCGGCAGTCTGCAGTGGAGCCACAGCGTTGCCGCCAATGTTCTCTGGTTCAGAGAACTGATCGTAGTTGACGATTCCGGGAGTCTTCGGAATCGTGGAAATGTCCGCCTGCGCGGGCGGTGTCACGACGGGAGCCGAAGGAGGAATGTAAGGCGTTTCCACAGGAGGTTGTGCTGACGCTTCGTCCTTCTTGAATAGCTTCGTAAAGAAGTTCTTTTTCCTAGGCATGCTTGTTGGCTGTACCTGGCCCTGCGGCGACAGCGGAGTTTGCCCCTGAGCCATGCCCTGTTGTGCTGCCTGACCGTTATTGAGGGCAGGTGCGACTCCATTGGTAGTCATCGCGGGCTGAGAGGTCCGGGGATCGACCATCTCTGGAACTTCCATTCCGTTCTCGCGATAGAGCTTCTCCAACTCGATCTGGACATCGGATTTTGGTGTTTTCGCCACCGCCGGCTGTTGTGGGTTCTGTTGTGCTTGAGCCGACTGTTGCATCTGCACGGGGGGCACTGCGGTGGTATTCGCGTTTGCGGGAGTGTTCAGAGGGCCGGGGCGACGGTTGCGGAGTTGTTCGCGACGGGCAACCTGCTCGATCGACTGGGCATCCTCTTTCACAATCAACTCTGCTGGCGCACTCGATTGAGCCATGAGCGATGAGGGCCATGGTGTGACTTGTAGTCCGAGTACCATGGCCGCGGCAGCTGTGAACAGCGTACGAGTACGAATCTTTTTGACTGGGCTCATCGGTATCCGACTCCTCACGTGTCCAGCCGGAGAGGACGATCTCCGGTCGGGACTTTGTTACGATGACACCCCCACGATCGATCGCTGCAAAGTGTCTCACCGGTTCTATCGACGGTCGATTGTCCCGGTTTTGACGGTGGTGAGAGCTCTTACAACAATTACGATCGCTTCCCCGCGAGAAATCGCTACAGGCGTTACACGAGGCAGCGTCGCCGCAGTCCCCGCAATTTGACAGGTCACCATGAACGCATCAGATCAGTACCCATCGAATGGCCAGTTCCCGCCAGTCGTACGCGTAGAGTTGGTGAAGCCGCGCCGCTGGTGGGTGATTCTCCTGCTGCTCCTGTTCATGGGATCTGCCTTCTTAAACCTGATTCTCTTTGTGACCACGGTGGTGGCAGTCGGTGGAAATGCTACGGGCACCGAGACATTCGTCTCGGGCGATGAACGGAGCTCGGATAAGATCGCGATCATCGACATCAGTGGGACGATCATGCCGCCGTTCACCGAGCGTACGATCAAAACGATCGATCAGGTGGCAGAAGACTCCGATGTCAAAGGCGTTTTGCTGTCCGTCGACAGCCCTGGTGGCTTCGTCGCGGACAGCCATCAGATCTATGCCAAACTCGTGAAGCTGCGGCAGAAAAAGCCGATCTATGTCGCAATGAAGCGGCTTGCGGCCAGCGGAGGCTACTACGTCGCCATGGGAGCTGGCCCCGAAGGCAAGATCTTTGCCGAGCCGACCACCTGGACCGGTTCGATCGGCGTCATCATCCCGCGCTACGATGTCTCGAAGCTCGCCAGCGATTACGGCGTCAAGTCGGCGCCACTGGTAACCGGTCCATTCAAGGACTCGTTGAGCCCGTTCCGCGAGCTGACCCCGGAAGAGGCTGCTCTGTGGAAGACGATCATGGATGACTCATTCGATCGCTTTAAGGGAATCATCGACGAGGGGCGGGCCAACCTGAATCTGGAGCAGGTGGCAGCTCTGGCCACGGGCCGGATCTTCACCGCCAATCAGGCAGTGGAAGCGGGGCTGGTCGATCAGATTGGTTTTGAAGAGGATGCTGTCGAAGCGCTGAAGTCCCACCTCAAGCTGACCAGCGTCCGGGTCATCCGCCATAAGCACCCGCCGACCCTGCTGGAAACGTTGATGAGCTCTCAGGCCAAAACCCAGCCGATTGATCCCCTCCAGCAGATCCTCGAAGCCAGCACGCCGCGCGCGATGTACTTCTGCGGCTGGCAGGCAGGAATGACCTCGCGATAGGGTTCGATG
>CANJZR010000192.1 GCA_947479075.1 Planctomycetaceae bacterium | reverse complement strand
GCAGTTGCCTCTGCTGGGGATCACAGAGCCCACGACCCGAGTCTGGACCACTGAAAAGCAGATGAAGGTCAGTTTTGCCTGGGATACGGTCAGAAGCTGTCCAGTGTACATGCCGAATGTGGCCGTGGCTGATGCGTCGGAGTTGCGTCTGGCTTTGCACTCGGAAGCGCTGAAGGTCTGGCTGGAAAACCTTCCGCTGGGTGGCGTGGAGATTCCGGTCGATAATCTTGACCGGTGGCAACAAGAGCTCCAGCGACAGCTTTCCTCCCGGATCTGGGGAGGATCGAGGTTCGGCGAATCGCCGGGCGGGAAGTCGCCGAGCCAGATTGTACGCGCCGGGCGCATCCGCGTACGCACTGTGTCCGACGAGCTGAAAACGCCGCCTGGATTCGGAGAGCCGACGGTAGTCGGGCCACTGCTTGTTCCTCGGCCCGGAACGGGAAGCAGCCTCAAGGTACCCGTGATCCAGATGCCGCCCGCCGAACCCACGATCGACCGGCCGATCGACACCTCTGGTGAGAGCGACAAGACTGACGAGAAGTCCAGCGGGGACTCCGATGCCGATGCAGAGATTCTGGGGCAATCCCAGGTGCAGATGATTCTGGCGAAAGACAATCCTCTGTCGGTCGAATTTGGCTCGGGTGAGGCGATTGTCACGCTGACAGCTGCATTCCGCATCTCTCCAGCTCCCCAGACGGGCTTTCACCGAATTCGTATCCCGGTGACATCCCGGATCCAGGGCGATGAGCTGATCGTGACGCCCGGTCCGGCCAAAGTGGAGACCGTTGACTCCTCGGGACCGCTCAGCGAGCTGATGCGGGCCACGATTGAGAAGCAGGTCCAGCTGCGATTGCAGCCGACCAGCTGGCCGGTCGAGCGCGAGTTGGAGCGAGAAAAGGGGAATCCGATCGTCATCCGCCTGCACGAACTGTCGAGCAGTTCCGGGTGGATGACTTTTGTGTGGGGTGTCAAAGAAGCTCCGGGAGTCACCCAGTAATCGAGATTGGTCGGATGGGCGTGGTGCATCAGCGGCTGTTCAGTGCCGTTTGAGGAAGCTACCCCGAGCGATTTTGTTTGCAGGTAAGATGTTAAATCACTGCTGCTGACCGGGCGCTCGGGGGAGGACCGTGTCGTTGGCTCGCACCGATTCTCAAGAAACAGGCGAACGCTCGGGCGGCATTCGCGGTACATACAGAGCCGCAGGTCCGCGAATCGAGGGGTAAACGGGCAGCCGGATATTGCTTTTTCACCCTGTGCAGCAGAGACTTAGGTGAAGGGCGAGTCCAACGTCCAGTCAGCGGAATTGCCCGGACCAGTTCACAGGAGTCGTGAACTTATGAAGAGTACTGTGATGACTTGGGGGATCCGTTTCGGATTGATGGCCGTTCTGTGCCAGTCCGGAATGGGAGCGGATCAAAAGTTTTCCAGCGGTTCGACCGATCCGATCGTTCAATTTATTGACGAGCAGATCCAGAAAACCTGGGATGAAAATGAGGTCAAGCCGAGCCCCGTTGCCGACGATGCAGAGTGGGTTCGCCGTGTGCATCTTGACGTAGTCGGTCATGTTCCAGCCGGCCAGGTCGTGGATGAGTTCCTCCGCGACAAGAACCCTGCCAAACGCAGTCAGCTGATCGAGACTCTGCTGGCTGATCCGGGGTATGTTCGGAACTTCACGAACTATTGGACAAACACTCTGATCGGTCGGGTGACTCCCGAAAAGACGAATCGACCCGCACTCGAGAAGTTCTTGCGAGAGAGTTTTGCCAAGAACCGCCCCTGGAACGAGATCGCGTATGACCTGCTCTCCGCCGAAGGCCGATTCGACGAGAACGGGGCGGTGAACTACCTGCTGGCCCAGCTGCAGCTCAACCCGAACAGCGAAGAGTACGTCGTCGAGGCCACCGCTAAGACGGCCCGCATTTTTCTGGGCCTGCAGGTGCAGTGTACGCAGTGCCACAACCACCCGTTCAACGACTGGAAACAGAATCAGTTCTGGGAGTTCAACAGTTTCTTTCGCCAGATGCGGCGAGAGGATTACGAGAAGTACAACCCCGCCACGGGGCGCATGGACGACGACTACTCGGAACTGGTGCATCGCGATTTCGACGGTCCCGTCTACTACGAGACTCGTGCCGGGCTGATGCTCGTGGCCTACCCGAAATACTTTGGGACCGAAGTCGACCCCGGCTCCGACACCAACCGCCGACTGGAGCTAGCCAAGTCGATCACCCGGGACGACTCCAACAAGTGGCTCGCCCGGGCGATGGTGAATCGCATGTGGGGCCATTACTTTGCTTATGGGTTTACGCGGCCGATTGACGACATGGGGCCGCATAACCCACCGAGCCATCCAGAGTTGCTCGATCGACTGACCGACGAGTTCGTTACCAGCGGGTACGACCTCAAACAGCTGTCACGCTGGATCTGTAACTCCGAAGCCTACAATCTCACCAGCAAATTCAACCCGAAGAATGAGATCGATAACCCCGCCAACGGCGAGGTTCCGCTCTTCAGCCACATGTACGTGAAACCGCTTCAGGTTGAGCAGCTGTTCGAGTCCCTGCTGGTCGCCACCGAAGCCGACACTGCGATCCGCGAAGGCGGAGCGTCGGGGAATTACGAACGCCGGCAGATGCAGCAGCAGAACTGGACGGAACAGTTCCTGAGGATCTTTGGCAACGACGAAGAGGAACCCACCCTGTACAGCGGGACCATCCCGCAGGCTCTGTTGATGATGAATGGGCCGCTGGTCCGGACTGCGATCAGTGGGGAGAAAGGGAGCTACCTCTACACCGTGATGACTAACCCGGCCTACAAGAAGGACCCCGAACGGATTCGGGCGCTCTATCTGGCGGCTCTGGGCCGGGGGCCAACGAGTACCGAGATCAAGGGCCTGCAGTCGATGATGGCGAGATATCCCGACCGGGTGTCTGCCTTTCAGGACCTGTACTGGGCCTTGCTCAACTCGAACGAGTTCATCGTCAACCACTAACCACAGTTCCAGTTCGTGCCGCTCACCACACTTTCGCGATCCCGCAAAACGCACCCTGTTGAATAAGAGATTGACATGTTCCAGCAAGGCATGACCCGTCGGCACTTCATGAGCCACGCTGCTCTGGGAAGTGCCGCTGTTCTGGGGGCGAGTGAGTTTCTGCATCATCTGCAGCTGAATGCTGCCGAGGTGTCGAAGAATCGCAAGGCCTGTATTCTCGTCTGGCTGGGCGGAGGCGCTCCGACGATCGACATGTGGGACCTCAAGCCGGGATCCAAGAACGGCGGGGAGTTCAAGCCGATCAGCACGGCGGGCGATCTGCAGATCTGCGAGCATCTGCCGAGCATTGCCAAGCAGATGGATTCGCTCTCGGTCGTCCGCTCCATGAGTACCCGCGAAGCCGACCATGCGCGGGGTACGTACTTCATGCACACCGGGTTTGTTCCGAATCCGACGGTCGTCCATCCGACGTTCGGGTCGGTCGTGAGCTATGAACTTGGAACGAAGCGCAAGGAACTGGAAATTCCGGCGTTTGTCTCGATCGGTGGCGGCGGGATGAGCCCCGGATTCCTGGGCATGTCGCATGCTCCCTTCACCGTCGATGCGGGTGGCCGGATCCAGAATGCCGACATGGCGGGAGTGGACCCGAATCGTCTCGGGGCGCGGCTCTCCATGCTGGAGACCATCGAAGACGGATTTATCAGATCGAATCGCGGCGATGCCGGACAGGCTCACAAGGATGTCTACAGCAAGGCTGTGAATCTGATGCGGTCGCAACAGATGCAGGCCTTCAAGATCGACTCGGAGAAGCCCGAAGTTCGCGAAGCCTATGGCCGCGGAGGATTCGGTGACAGCTTGTTGATGGCCCGTCGGCTGGTGGAGGTCGGCGTTCCGTTTGTTGAGGTCAACACCCTCGGAGGCTGGGACCTGCACAACGATGTCTTCAATACCCTCAAGACTCAACGGCTCCCCCAGCTCGACAAGGGCATCGCAGCGCTCACGGCGGACCTGAAAGAGCGTGGCATGCTGAACGATACGGTCGTGGTCTGTATGGGCGAGTTCGGGCGGACTCCCCGGATCAACCAGAACGTCGGCCGCGATCACTGGGCGACCAGCTGGTCGGTGCTGATTGGAGGCGGGGGCTTGAAGAGTGGAGTAGCAATCGGCGAAACTGATGCGGATGGCACACGGATCGTGGGTGACAGCTATCTGCCCAGTGATTTGTGGTCGACCGTGGCCTATGCCCTCAAGATTCCTCTCGACACGGTTCACACTTCCAAACGCGGTCGTCCCATGAAGATTGCCGGGGGCGGCCAGCCGATCAAGGGCTTGATTGGCTAGTCGGCGTGATTCGGTGGACTGCCACTGGCAGTTCGTCTCGTTCGGTTCTCTCAATTTGCGAGAAATGCCGTGAACTCTGACGCTGTAATCCCATCGTACGATCCACCATCTTCCGATGAATTGCGGACCGATGGGATTTTTTCGTCCAATCAGGCCGATGTCTTTGTGCAATTGTTCACGAAGGCACAACGTCCGCTGTATTTGTTCATCCTGAGTCAGACGGGCAACACCCAGGACTCCGAAGAGATTTTGCAGAACGCCAATGTGGTGATCTGGAAGAAGGCCGACCAGTTTGATGTCGGGACGAATTTTTTCGCCTGGGCCTGCCAGATTGCCCGCTACGAGGTTCTGCAGTTCCGACAGCGTCACCGCCGCGACAAGCTGCAGTTCAGTGAGGAGTTTCAGGAGATCGTGGCTCGCGAGACGATTTCGCGGCAAGACGATCTGGAGTTGCAGCGACAGGCCCTCGAACACTGTATCCGAAAGCTTTCTGCCCGTGACCAGGCATTGATTCGAGAGCGTTATCAGCCGGGGTCGTCGGGCAAGGATCTGGCATCGGAACTCGGTCGGCCCGCAAACTCCGTGTACCAGTCCTTGGGGCGTATCCGGCGCGTGCTGATGGAATGTATTCAGCGTCGGATTGCGGAAAAGTGATTCAAGGCAGTCGATTTGTGGCGAATATTGAGTCACAAATCCGTGTTATATCTCCAGTCACGGACCATAAACGACACTGCTCCAGCAAGCGTCTGCCAGCCTCGCAACATTCTTTGTCAAATCACTGCTGATGCCCTCCGAAATCCAGTCAGAAATGTTTTCTCTCCTGAACGCGTTGAGCGAAGATCGCCTCTCGCGCGAAGGGATAAAACGTCTGGAACAGCTGGTGATCTCCAGTCGCGAAGCCCGCCAGGTGTACGTGCGGTATATGAATCTGCACGGTTCACTAGCCTGGGATGCCGGGCTCAGTGCTGTGTTCAAGACAGGGACTTCCGCGGGTCAACGGAAAGCCAAACCGGCAAGCCGCAAGTCGGTCTCCCCTGCAAGTCGCACGGAACGTTGGTCAGTCGCACGAGTCGGCAGTATGGCTGCCGTCGCTGCGGTGTTTCTGTTTGTTTCGATTCTCTGGTTGACGAACAAGGCGGCTCCCAGTGTTGTCGCCACTGTCGTCAACCCTCCGGCCAGCCAGACTCCCGTGGTTGCTCCGGAGCGAGTCGAAGGCTTGAAACCCGACGCACCACAGGACGCCTTTGCTCCCATTGGAAGTGTTGCCTCCGCCTCCTCGGCGCCGTCCGAGATCCCGGTTCCGTCCCCGGCATCGCTTCCAGCGGAGATTCCTCACGTCGCTCTGAACCAGTCCAGCGAGGTGGTGGCCACCAGCGATCAATCAGCTGGGAAAAGCGGAGCCTTCGAGGGCCTCTCCTCAGCTCCGATTAGCGATTTTGAAATCGTCTCACGGATCAATGGACTGCTCGAGATGCAGTGGGAAGAGGCCGGTGTTCAGCCATCGGCCGTGGCCAATGACTCGGAATGGTTGCGACGCGTGTATCTCGATCTGGTGGGGCATATCCCCGATCGGGCCAGCCTGGATCGATTTCTGAGTGACAATCGCTCCAACAAGCGGCGTCTGGTGGTGGAGTCGCTGTTCCAAACGCCGGACTATGCTCGCAATTTGACCACCGTGTGGGTCAACTTGCTGGTGGGGCGGGCGAACGAACGCCCGATCAATCGTGAAGCCCTGGCGAAATTTCTCCGCCATCAGTTCCACGACAATCGCCCCTGGACCGAAACAGTCTCCAAACTGGTTGCGGCCGAGGGAGACGGTAACGAAGTCGGCGAGGCGAATTTCCTCCTCGCTCATTTGAACAACCAGGCGGTCCCCGCCACGGCGGTGACGACGCGAATCTTCCTGTGTCGGCAGGTGCAGTGTACGCAGTGTCACAAGCATCCCGATTCCAAGCATGGCGGATCCATGTCGGATTTCTGGGAACTCAACAGCTTCTTCCAACAGACATCGATCGTCGAAAATACGAAGTACAGCTCCACCACGGGGCGTGAGGAAGTGGTCAGCCGGTCTCTGATTGACAATCCAGTGGGTGGGCCGACCTTTTACGATGACTTGAGCGGGTTAATGCGGGTGGCCTACCCGAAGTTTGCCGGGCACGAGGTTGATCCCGACCCGACGATCAAGCGGCGACAGGAACTGGCCCGCTTGATGACTACTGTTGATCAGCAGGAGCTGGCCGCCGCTCTGGTCAACCGGACGTGGAATCACTTTTTCGGGAAGGGGTTGGTGAACCCGATCGACGATATGGGGCCACATTCTCCGTGTGCCAATCCCGAACTGCTGAAGGCTCTGACCGACGCGGTCGTGGCCTCTGGCTTTGATGTCCAGCGTTTGAACCGCTGGATTGTGATGTCGCGGGCGTATCAGCTGTCGAGTCAGGTCGCGAAGACGGCTCCTGGTGAAATGCCTGCAGACGATGAGACCCCATTGTTCAACTGCATGAATATCAAGCCGCTATCGGCGGAGCAGGTATTCGACTCGTTGCTCGTCGCCTCCGCAGCAGATCATGCGGGAACCGCTGACTGGGAACAGGCCGATAATCAACGGCAAACCTGGATGAAGCAGTTCTTCACCGCGACGGAGAATGAAGAGAACTGCGACGCCTCGCGATTCGACGGAACGTTCTCCCAGACTCTGATGATGATGAACGGGGATCTGGTTCAGACCGCGGTCAGCAACCGTCCAGGGACGGTGTTGCATGAGATTGTGCTGGCCAAGATCGACGATCAGGAGCGGATTCGCCAGCTGTGCCGGGCTGCTCTCGGTCGCGACCCGAGACGGACTGAATTAACAGCTTTCCAAACGGCGATCAAACGCCATCGCGACGCTAAGAAAAACGATTCGAGTGTCTTTGAAGACATCTTCTGGAGTTACCTGAACTCGACTGAGTTCGCCGTCAATCATTGATCCCCCTGCGTGGACTTCTCTCTTTTC